>JACXUQ010000013.1 GCA_014763835.1 Thiotrichales bacterium | reverse complement strand
GCGGTAACGCCGAAACTGCAGGTGAGTTTGAGATTTGGCAGTAATTCGGCATCGGCGATTTCCTGTCGTAGTCTGTCGGCATCGCATAACGCTGCAGAAAGGTCCGTATTGGGCAGGATGATAATGAATTCTTCCCCTCCCCAGCGCGCCGGATGGTCATTGCTTCGGGTATGTGCGCGAAGCAGGTCGGCTAGTTTTTGCAGCGCCATGTCACCGCTTTTGTGGCCCAATTCATCATTGATCTGCTTGAAGTAATCAATATCAAGCAGCATGAGGCTTAGCGGTTGCTGATAGCGCTGGGTACGTTGAATCTCCAGTTCGAGCTGTTCTTCAAAGCGGCGGCGATTATACAGGCCGGTGAGCATGTCGTGGTTAGCGTTGTATTCTGCCGTTTGTACCTTTTGCTCCAGCTGCCGGTTGAGATGCTGGAGTTTGCTGGAGTGGCTTTTGGCGAGCGCCTGGAGTTTAACGTTGTCGCTGGCGAGCAGTTGGTTTTTCTCTTCGAGTTCGGAGAGCGCGATTTTGAGGTCATGAATATTGCTATGCGCGCCGATCATGCGCATGACTTTTCCGCGTGCATCACGTTCCACAATTTTGCCGCTGTCTTCAATCCACAAATAGTCGCCATCGGCTTTTTTACAGCGGTACTGGAGGCGATAGGTGTCACAGCGTCCTTCTATATAGTCTTCAAAATGCGCCATGACGCGCGGATAGTCGTCGGGATGGATGACATTTTCCCAGGTGATGACGTCTTCGGGCAGTTCGCCGACAGGATAGCCGAGCATACGAAACCAACCGGCACTGCGGATGACCTTGCCGTTTTTGGCATTCCAGTCCCACACGCCCTCGGAAATAACGTCGAGTATATAGCAGAGGGTCTGTTCAGCCTCTTCGAGTGTTGTGTGTGAATAACGATTTGGCATGATGTCCTGCACGCTTAAACATACATTTAACCTATACTAACTATTGTTTGCTTTTTAGTCTAAGGTTTTTGCAGACAGTTGAAGGCAGGCTTGGGGGGCAGCGCATTGACAGTCCTGGGGTGCTCCAGTAAACTCCTCCATTCGGCTGAAGGAAGGATTTTATCCTCCGTAAGTCTGTCCTCGTGTTTAGTCCATATACCAACATAGTCATCACACCATGAATAAAGTTATTGACCTGAAAGGGTCTATCCTCTCGCTTACCGTTCTTAAAATTTACAGCAACGATATGGACGCGCTTAAAGAGGCGCTGAATAAAAAAGTTTCGCAAGCGCCGGACTTTTTTGTTGGGATTCCCGTCGTTCTGGAACCGCAGGTTGAAAAGCTGGAGCCGATGCTGCTGGCGTTGCTGGTGGAGTTTTTAAATCAGAAGGGCATGGTGCCGATCGGTATCCGTACGCAGGACGAAGCCATCAAGGAACAGGCGAAATATGCCGGCCTGGCGATTTTCAACGAAGAGGCCAAGGCTAAGAAACGACCACAGGAAACGCCAAAAGCTGAAGCGCCGCAAACTGAACAGGCCGGGTTGAAAACCGCCTTGGTGGTGAATCACGCGGTGCGTTCCGGCCAGCAGATTTACGCCAAAGACCGCGACTTGATTGTGTTGGGCTCGGTGAATCCGGGCGCGGAGATCATTGCGGACGGCAACGTGCATGTTTACGGCACGATTCGCGGCAAGGTATTTGCCGGTTCGCAGGGCGAAACCGGTGCGCGGATTTTTGCACAGAAAATCGACCCCGAACTGGTGTGTATTGCCGGGCTTTATCAGTTAGCGGAGGACATTGCGCCCGCACACAAAAATGGTTTTGTCGAAATCGCATTATTGAATGACCAACTGCAATTCAAAATGTTAAGCTAATACGTCGAATTTATAAGCAGAAATGGCGAACGTTTAATGTATGGATTCGCCATCTCATATAGCAAGTGTTAAAGGAGTCAGAGTGTCTCGCGTTGTTGTTGTTACCTCCGGTAAAGGAGGGGTGGGTAAAACCACAACCAGTGCCAGTTTTTCTACCGGTTTGGCCCTGAAGGGTTACAAAGTGGCGGTCATCGATTTTGACGTGGGCCTGCGCAATCTGGATCTGATTATGGGCTGTGAACGCCGTGTGGTTTACGATTTTGTCAACGTGGTGCAGGGCGAAGCTTCTTTGCAGCAGGCGTTGATTAAAGACAAGCGTATTCCTAATCTGTACATTTTGGCGGCCTCGCAAACGCGCGATAAGGATGCCTTGACGCAGGAAGGCGTGGAGCGTGTCATCGAGCAGCTCAAAGAAGCGGGCTTTGACTACATTGTCTGTGATTCGCCTGCCGGGATCGAAAAGGGCGCACAACTGGCATTGTATTTTGCCGACGAAGCCCTGATTGTGACCAACCCTGAAGTCTCTTCGGTGCGTGACTCCGACCGTATTCTGGGTATTTTGCAGGCCAAATCACGCCGTGCCGAAAAAGGCGACGCGCCGATTGTTGAACACCTGGTGTTGACACGTTACAACCCTAATCGCGTTGAAGCGGGTGAAATGCTGTCGGTGGACGATGTCATCGATCTGTTGAGCGTTAAATTGCTGGGCGCCGTACCGGAGTCGGAGGATGTTTTGAACGCCTCCAACTCGGGGATGCCGGTCATCATGGAAGACAAATCCGCCGCTTCGCAGGCGTATAAGGATATTGTCGAGCGTTTCTTGGGTGAAGAGATCGAGCACCGTTTCTTGACCGCTGAAAAGAAAGGGCTGTTCAAAAAGCTCTTTGGAAAATAAGCAAGTAATAGGAGGAAACCATGGCGCTACTCGATTACCTGCTGGGACAGCGTAAGAAAAAATCCGCAAATCTGGCCAAAGACCGTTTACAGATTCTGTTGGCGCATGAGCGTTCCGAGCGCAACGCGCCGGATTATCTGCCGAAAATGCGCGAAGAGATTTTGGCGGTCATCGCCAAGTATGTCGATATCGACGACGAAAAGCTGCAGATTTCAGTGGACGAAGCCAACGGCTTTGAGGTGTTGGAATTGAATCTGGTGTTGCCGGAACACAATCGCTAACATCTTTTTGTGCTCTGCGCGTTTAAAACCCGGTTTATCCGGGTTTTTTATTGTCTGCGATATTGACACTTTCTTGGGCGTAAGGTGAGTGGGCAAGGCATTCGGCGTAGTAGTTTTCAATCATGGCTTTTTCGTCCGTTAAAAACTGTTGGATACCCTGCGCAAAAGGGTTGAAGCGCAACCAGTGTGCCGATTGGGTGATAACGGGTACAAATCCGCGGGCGATTTTGTGTTCGCCGCCGGCGCCCGGTTCAAAGCATTCCAGCCCGTGTTGAATCGCATAGTCGATGCCCTGGTAATAGCAGGCTTCAAAGTGCAGGAATTTGATCTCCTCTTTGCAGCCCCAATGACGGCCGTAGAGAACTGTGTCGCTGCGGTACATCAGCGCGCCGCCCACGCACTCTCCGGAGGCATTGTCAGCCAGCACCAGCAGAACCTTGTCAGGCAGTGCGCGCGCCACCGCTTTGAAAAAGGCGGTGTTGAAGGTGGCCAGACTCATCTTGTCGCTAAAGGTTTTATGGTAAAAATA
Source organism: Thiotrichales bacterium (assembly GCA_014763835.1). GTDB lineage: Bacteria > Pseudomonadota > Gammaproteobacteria > Thiomicrospirales > Thiomicrospiraceae > Thiomicrorhabdus. Next base: position 9,030 of record JACXUQ010000013.1, on the reverse strand, counting down.
GCTGAAGTTTTCCCAGTCTTCGTCGCTGGCGCTGTAGCCGTCAAGCTGGCGTAAGCTGATGCCGTTTTTCACTAATTGCGCACGTTCCTGACGGATGTTTTTGCGTTTTTTGGGCGTGAGCCGCTGCAAAAAATCATCGAATGTGCCGTAGTGGCGGTTAAACCAGTGGAAATGGCAGTCGTGCCTAATGAGCATATCCGCATGCGTTGCCAACCCGGCCTGTTGCGTTTTTTCGGCAAATAAAATATGCCAACCGCTCAGGTTATGTTGCTGCGCAAACTGCTGGATTTGTTCGATGCAAAGCTCGATTAATTCGGATTGTTGTCTGGCTGACAGGTGCGACGCCACTAAAAAACGCGGGCCGGTCACCGGGCTGTAGGGCACGGCGCTGACCAGTTTTGGGAAATAGGGTAGGCCAACCTGGTGCCAGGCTTGCGCCCAGCTGTGATCAAATACAAATTCGCCGTACGAGTTGGTTTTAATGTACAAGGGCACGGCCGCGACCAGACGTTGCTGCTGATGCACGCTCAGATGGCAAGGCAGCCAACCGTAGCGTTCACCCACGCAGCCGTGTTGTTCCATGGCGTTAAGAAAATGGTGGTTGACAAACGGATTGCCGTCATCAATAAGCGCGTTCCAGGCCTCGGCAGGCAGTTCGGCTAATTGCGGGTGAAATTGGTATTCAAAGGGGGCGTCCGACACTGTAAAGTCCGTATAGTAAGCGCTTAAATCGTTGTGTGGACTTGAATTTATAGGGTAAATCCAAGTCCGATTCAAGTGGTTTTGAAAAGTGAACAGGCCGGGTGGTAGGTTGCATCAATGCAGGTTATCGGCCTCAAAAAGCGAACCCTGACCCAGCAGCAGATCACGTTCCTGCGGCTCCAGTGCGTCATGCGCCGGCTGGGTTTGCGACTGCAAAGCCTGGGGGAGTTCAAAGTGAACGCTTTTTAGGGTGTTCTGGTTGAGCGTGTTGACAAAGTGGTACATGGAGCTCATTACTTCCCGGTTGAGATCCAGATTTTCCTGCTGTTGAATCAGGTCGTGTAACTGGTTGACCCAGTTCATCTGGGTCTTGCGTACCCGCTCCAGATGTTGGGCCAGTTCGCCCTGTCGCATTGCGTCGGGGTAAGCCTTGGTAAGTTGTTTGATATCGTCGATAATCATCTCTGCAATTCGAAAGGTCTGTTCCGGGCCTTTTTCAAGGCGCTGATCGATAAACTCCAAACAGGTTTGCAGGTTCTGCTGAGTGTTGGTGTAAGCCATACGGTGCTCCTTGGCTGCGGGTTGAATTCTGATGCGTGTCAATCTTTTGACGTTTTTATACAAAAAATCACGCTTTATACAGGGTGTTATCAAACGGCGTGCCAAGTTGCAAAGTTGTCTTTAACCTATTGTTTCTAAAGAAAATGGCAGAAAATTTAAAAGAACAGTTTAACCCCCAAACAGTCGAAAGGCTGGCATACGCCCTGCAACAGCAGGCGGCGGATTTTCCGGCAAGGGACTTTACGCAGAGTGTGTTCGACGACGATTGGTCGGAGAAAAGTCTGATGCAACGGGTGGCCCATGTCAGTCAAATGCTGCATCGCTATCTCGATCAGCCTTATGCCGAGGCGCTGAAGACGCTGCAACCGGTTTCGCAGGCGTTCGGCGGTTTGTTTCATTTGGTTTTTCCCGATTATGTGGCGCGCTATGGTCTGGATGAACCGGCATTGTCATTTGAAGCGCTTGGCTTTTTTACCCGTGGGTCGACTTCGGAATTTGCGATTCGGACTTTTCTGCAGCGTTATCCGCAACAAACCCTCGAGCAGATGCAACGCTGGGCGCGCAGCGACGACGAGCACCTGCGGCGTTTGGCGAGCGAGGGGGTGCGGCCGCGGTTGCCCTGGGCGGCGAATTTAGCGTGGGTAGAGGCGCAACCGGCGTTGATCGAACCGATCATCGAACTTTTAAAAGCCGACAGCAGTGGCTATGTGCGCAAAAGTGTCGCCAATTTGCTGAATGATTTTTCCAAGAGGCAGTCCGACTGGATGCTTGGTATTCTGGCCGGCTGGCTGCAAACTGATGACCGGGTTCCGGCGGCGACGCGATGGATTGCCAAACATGCGCTGCGCACCTTGCTCAAACAGGGAGAGCGACGTGCCTTGCAGTTGATGGGCTACCCGGAGGTAGCGTTTGATCTGTTGCAGGCGTGGCAATGCGCTTCAACGGTTAAAATGGCGGGCCAGCTTGATTTTTCCTTTGTGCTGCGCAGTCCAAATAGGCCGCTTGGCTTGATACGCTTGGAGTATGCGATTGACTTTGCCTCTTCGCCCAAGGTCAAAAGGCGTGCAAGGCGCAAGGTGTTTAAGATTGCGGAAGGCGATTATGCGCAGTCACTCAAGCGCTTTGAATGCCAGCACGCCTTTAAAGACCTGACCACACGCAAGCACTATCCAGGCGCGCATAGCATTGAGTTAATCGTTAACGGCAAGGTATTGGCGGCGGCTGAGTTCAATCTGATCAGTCAAACCGTCACGGACTTGACAGGCGTGCGATAATAACCGTTTAGTCAGTTTTGCGTTTGTTGTGCTATGCAGATTCCCGTTATCTTTGAACATCCGGATTTTATGGTGGTGCATAAGCCGCCGGGCATCGGTATGCATTCCGAGGAGGAAGCCGGGCTGGTGGTGCAGTTACAGGCACAGTGGCCCGATAAAACGCTTTTTCCGGTACATCGCCTCGACAAAATGACCTCCGGACTGTTGTTGTTGGCCACCAACAAGCAAGCCGCTCAGGAATTTCAACGTTTGTTTGAGTCACAACAGATTGAAAAATACTATGTGGCCCTATCCGCTCAGAAACCCAAAAAAAAGCAGGGCTGGATCAAAGGCGATATGCTGCCGGCGCGGCGCGGCAGCTGGAAACTGAGCCCGACCACAGATAATCCGGCGGTGACACGCTTTATCAGTGTCTCTTTGGAACCCGGTTGGCGGTTGTTTTTGCTGAAGCCGTTAACGGGACGGACACACCAGCTGCGGGTGGCACTGAAAAGCTTGGGGGCGCCCATCTGCGGCGATAGACGCTACGCGGCGTTGGAGGAAGCGCGACACGAGGACAGAGGATATCTGCATGCCTATGCGCTGCGTTTTGATTGGCATGGCCAAATGCATCACATTGTACAGCCGCCACTGACCGGTTCACGTTTTTTAAGCCCTGTGTGTCAGGCGCAGCTTCAGGCTTGGTCCGCGCCGTGGGAATACTTTAGATAAGATGTTCAATTTATTGTTTTAATAGGTTTTTATGAACGATTTACAGGAAAGTCGCCCGTTTTGGGAAGTGAAAACGCTGGAGGAGATGACCCAGCAAGAGTGGGAGTCTTTATGCGACGGCTGCGGGTTATGCTGTCTGAACAAGTTACAAGATGAAGAGACCGATGAAATTGTCTATACGCGTATCATCTGCGCTTATTCGGATATTGAAACCGGGCGTTGCAGCGATTACGCCAACCGTTCGATGAATGTACCCAGTTGTGTGCAGTTGACCAAAGAGCGTGTCGCCGAGTTTGATTGGCTGCCGGACAGCTGCGCCTACCGTTTGATCTATCGCCGACAACCGCTGCCCGACTGGCATCCTCTTGTCAGCGGTCAGGCCGATTCGGTCAAGCAGGCCAAGCAGGGGATTCATGCCATACGGGTGGTGGTGGACAACGGCCGCCTGGATTATGAAGATTTCCTTATAGATAATCCTTAAATTATTTTATGGAGATTGCTGCGCTGCCGCGTGTATTTTGATTACCATATCCTTTTGCGTCAAATTGCGGATGTTAAGGAATGGGGATGAAAGCGGTTACATGGCTCAATTTGCCAAGTTTGTCTTTGTCGGTGAGGGCGTTATTCACCGGCTATTTGTTGGTGGCCGGCTTGGGGTTGCTGATGGCCGGCGTGCAGATTATGCTGACGCACGGCATGGCCGACGGCAAATTCGGCTTGTCGGTTAACGATATTGTCTACAGCTACTACGGTAACCGCACCGGTTCCAAGTTGGAAAGCAAGCTCAACGGTTCCATGAGTGATAAGGCGACTCCGCAGGAGAAGCTGATTCTGATCAAATGGGCGCGCGAGGACGCACCGCAGGCCGAGTGGGAGCCGACCATCAGGCCGATTGTGGACGCCAAATGCGCCATGTGTCATGCCCATATTCCGGGGCTGCCGAATGTCACTCAGTACAATGTGATCAAGCAAATTGCGGCAATCGACCACGGTGCAGAAATCGGCTCTTTAACACGGGTCTCGCACATTCACCTGTTTGGTATCGCCTTTATCTTCTTTTTTATCGGCCTGATTTTCTCAATGGCGGTGGGTTTTCCAAAATGGGTGAAGGCGCTGTTGATTTTCACGCCGTTTGCGTTTTTGATTGTTGATATCGCCTCATGGTGGCTTACCAAGCTCAATCCCAACTTTGCCTATCTGGTGATTGTGGGCGGTTTCGGCTACAGCATGGCTTCGGCCGTCATGATGTTTACGTCGCTTTATCAGATGTGGATTATGCCGTGGCGCGGACAGGGGTCGGATGAAAATACTTGGACGGATAAGGTCGAGTAGCCTATTGAGCAGCGTAAGCGTCAGATGAAAAAAAAGGGCATCGAAGATGCCCTTTTTGCTGTCTAAGTTTACACTTAGTGGTGGTGACCGCCGTCACCGTGAGCGTGGCCATGGTCCAGCTCTTCTGCGGTGGCATCGCGTACGCCGACCACTTCCACTTCAAACGTAAGCGGCATACCTGCCAATGGGTGGTTGCCGTCAACGGTGATCTGGTCGCCGTCGATTTCGGTGATTTCAACCGAATGCATGCCTTGCTCAGACTGGGCCTGAAAACGCATGCCCACTTCCAGTTCGTCAACCCCTTGGAACATGGTGCTTGGAACGGTCTGCACCAGTTCCTCATGACGTTCGCCATAGGCCTCGGCGGCAGGGATGGTGGCGGTGAACTTATCGCCGACCTTTTTGCCTTCCAGTTCTTTTTCCAAACCAGGAATCAAATTGCCGTGGCCGTGCAGGTAAGCCAATGGATGACCTTCAGAAGCATCCAGGGTTTCACCGGCTTCGTTGGTAAGGGTGTATTCGATCAACGCGACCTTGTTGTTTGCAATAGTCATAATCTGTCCTAGTTTGAATGTATTAAAAATAATAAAGCCGTTATCATACAGCTTGTATCGGCAAACTGCGAATTTTTGCCCCTAAGTTTAAAAGGAGTTGTTTATGTTGTGGTTAAAGACGTTTCACATTCTGTTTATGATGTCGTGGATGGCGGGTATTTTTTATCTGCCGCGCATTTTTGTACATTTTGTGGAAGGCAAAGAGGCCGGGCAGGATGTGGCGCGCTTGGCCATTATGGCCAAGAAACTTTACAGCTTTATGACCATTATGATGATGCTGGCGATCGGCAGCGGCTTGTGGCTTTGGCTGGCATATTTCCCGTTGGCGGCAGGCATGGGCTGGTTGCATGCCAAACTGGTGTTTGTGGGGCTGATGCTGGTTTACCACCTGTGGACCAAGCGCCGTATGCAGGAGATGCAGGAAGGGCATTTGGATCATAGCGGCGTTTATTACCGCTGGGCTAACGAGATTCCGCTGTTGCTGACGATTGTGATTCTGATTCTGGTGGTGGTTAAACCGTTTTAAGTCCGATTTGGGTCATGCACATAGCATGGCCCAGACAAAGCATTACAGAATACGATCTTGTAACATTTTATTTAGGCAGTTTGATTTCAATTTCCACGCCTTGCACTTCATTCTCTTTTTCCCCAGCTTTGATCTGTGTTTTGACGGTTACATCGTCCTTTTTAACACCGATTGAGACCTTATGGCTTTCCTCTTCTTTGCCCTCATAGCCATAAATGACACCATTTTCTGAAGGTTTAGAGCGATCGGGCAATAAGCGAGTATCGTCGGGTGAATCGGCTAGCGGAGTGGCTGGCGGACGGGTTGGCCCTTCATTCTGAGTTGTATTGACGTGTTCATCACTCAGCCGACCACCTAGAGGTGATTTAAGACTGTCAAGTTCCAAGTTAAGCGGCTCGGTAGGCTCTTTTGCCTCACAAGTAGATGTCGTTTCCGGGGATGCTTCCCTGTTAGCAGGTTGGTTTGGGGTAGTTATTTTGGATGTTGACGATTCAGGTATCGTAGGCTGCTTGGTAGGGGCATTGTATGCATCCAGAAAGAGCCAAAATACTAACGCGAAAACGCCCCCAAAAATAATCAGCAGGCCGGGTTTACTCAATAAAAATTTATACATAATAAAAAATGCCGGGTTTAAAGTCTTGATGGATTTGCCTATTATGAGGATGGTGGCATGCTTTTTAAAGTGGCTGTGGCACCTATTTAATGGGGGGATTAAAGCCGTCTTTTCGCGGTATTGCTAGTAAAATAGGTTTAAACGGATAAAATCATAGATTGCCGGAAAGGAAAGAGGAGAGACGGGTGACACAGATGGTAGGTTGGCGCGAATGGGTGGCTTTGCCGGAGCTGGGGATAGAACGGCTACAGTGCAAGGTCGATACCGGAGCTAAAAATTCTGCTCTGCATGCCTTTGAAGTGGATGAGTTTGAGCGTAACGGGGAACGTTGGGTGCGTTTTTACATCCATATCGATGAGCACGACCTAAGCAAGGTTCAGGTCTGCGAAGCCAAGGTTCAGGATGTGCGTGGCGTGACCGATTCCAGCGGCAATGTCAGCGAAAGATATTTTATCGAGAGTGATGTTCAGATCGGTGAACAATGCTTTAAAATTGCCATCTCCTTGACCAGTCGCGACACCATGGCGTTCAAGATGCTGTTGGGACGAACGGCACTGCGTGAAGGACACTTTATCGTTGCACCTCACCAATCTTTTTTACAAGGAAAAAAATAATGAAAATCGCCATTCTTTCAAGAGGGCCGAAACTCTACTCCACCCGGCGTCTGGTGGAGGCTGCGGAATTGCGCGGCCATGAGGTGCAGGTGATTGATGTCCTACGTTGTTATATGAATATCAACTCGGTCAATCCGGAGATTCATTACAAAGGTGAGGTGCTGGAAGGGTTTGACGCCGTGATTCCGCGAATCGGTGCTTCGGTAACGTTTTACGGTACCGCGGTATTGCGCCAGTTTGAAATGATGAACGTGTTTCCGTTGAATGAATCGGTGGCGATCACCCGTTCGCGCGACAAGCTGCGCAGCCTGCAACTATTGTCACGCAAAGGCGTAGGCCTGCCGGTGACCGGTTTTGCGCACTCGCCGGATGATGTCGATGACTTGCTTAAAACGGTAGGTGGTGCACCGGTGGTGATTAAATTGCTGGAAGGCACGCAAGGCGTTGGCGTGGTATTGGCCGACACCCATTCGGCGGCGACCAGCGTTATTCAGGCGTTTAACGGCCTGAAGGCCAATATTCTGGTTCAGGAGTTTATCAAAGAGGCTGGCGGCGCGGATATCCGCGCGTTTGTCGTTGGCGGTAAAGTGATTGCGGCAATGAAACGTCAAGGCAAAGAGGGGGAGTTCCGCTCCAACTTGCACCAGGGCGGTAGCGCGCACTTGGTTAAAATTACGGCTGCTGAACGCGCCACCGCGGTCAATGCGGCGAAGATCATGGGCTTGAATGTCTGCGGTGTGGATCTGCTGCGCTCCAATCACGGGCCGGTGGTGATGGAGGTGAACTCTTCACCCGGTCTGGAAGGGATTGAAGGCGCCACCGGCAAGGATATTGCCGGTATGATTATCGAGTTTCTGGAAAAAAACGCTCTTAAGCAACGCCGTAACCGTGGCCGTACCAAAGGGCAGGGCTGATGCCAAAGCGCAATGCGCCCATTACCATAGGCGGCGTCACGGTCACGCCCGGCACACGTCGCACCATTGATCTGACCATCGGCAAATTGTACACCCATAGTGAGCTGACCATGCCGGTGCAGGTTTGGTGTGGCAGGCAAAGAGGTCCGGTATTGTTTATTAGTGCCGCCATTCATGGCGACGAACTCAACGGGGTGGAGATTATCCGCCGTCTGTTGAAAGTGAAAGCGCTGGAACGTCTCAAAGGTACCTTGATCACCGTGCCGATTGTTAATCTGCACGGTTTTATCAACCATAGCCGCTACCTGCCCGACAGACGCGATTTAAATCGCAGCTTCCCGGGGTCGAGTTCCGGTTCGATTGCCGGGCGCTTGGCGAATATCTTCCTGAACGAAATTGTCAGCAAGTCCACTCACGGCATCGATTTGCATACCGGCGCGATCAACCGTAGCAATCTGCCGCAAATCCGCGCCGATCTGGACGACGACTGCACCCGCCGTATGGCGCAGGCATTTGGTGCACCTTTGATGTTGAATTCCAATCTGCGTGACGGTTCGTTGCGCGCCGCAGCGGTCAAGCGTGGTATTCCGATTTTGCTGTATGAGGCGGGCGAGGCGTTGCGCTTTGATGAGGTTTCGATTCGCGCCGGCGTTCACGGTATTTTGAATGTGATGCGTGAGCTGCAAATGCTGGCGCCATCACGCCGCAAACAGTCAAAACAAATCCAGCCCGTGGTGGCGCGTTCCAGTTTCTGGGTCAGAGCACCGCACAGCGGTATTTTTCGCTCGCTTGTGAGCGACGGTCAGCGTGTGCAGGCCAACAAAACCTTGATTGGTGTGGTCTCCGATCCCTTCGGTGAAACCGAGGTGGAGGTCTATTCGCCCTATAGTGGTCTGGTGATCGGTCAGATGAAGATGCCGTTGGTGAATGAGGGTGAGGCGCTGTTTCACATTGCCAAGTTTGCGCGCACCGATATTGCGCTGGGCAAGGTCGAGGAGTTTCACGAAGAGATGCTGGACGAGTCGATTCTGCCTTACCCGACGGACGATATTCCGTCGTTGTAAGAACCCGGCCTGTTGAGTTTTTTGCGGCAGAAAATCGGGTTACAGATCGTACTCTGTCAGTTGATTGTGCTCAATGATCTGGCTGATGGATTCGATATAGGTCTGCTTGAGCGCCGAATAGGGCTCCAGGCCCTGCACCAGAGTAAGGCCGTTAAAGGACTGCTT
>JACXUQ010000231.1 GCA_014763835.1 Thiotrichales bacterium | reverse complement strand
AAAACGCAGCTAATAGCTCGCTATTAGCAAGTTTTTCAACAAAAATCAGGCTATTTTTAACCATTTTTATTCGTGTAGCCATCTCGTGCAAAGCTCTCCTAGAGTTTGTCGCCCCAATGCAGCTTGGCTCTGAGCAGCTCAAAATGATCGTGGCCTTTGGGATGTAGCATCTTAATATATTTGGGATTGCGGCGCACCAGGGTTTTGTTGACCGCTGAGATGGTGTGGGTGATCTGCCCGTCGCAGATGATTTGCGCGGTGCCGTGGCAGTCTTCGTGCGGACGCAGTTCGACTTCGCTCTCGCCCGAAATGACATAGGGGCGTGTACTCATGGTGTGCGGGTTGATTGAAACCAGAGTGATGGCGTCCAGGCTCGGGTCGAGAATCGGCCCGCCGGCGGAGAGTGAATAGGCGGTCGAACCGGTCGGGGTGGAAATGATCATGCCGTCGGAACGCTGGCTGTTCAGAAAGCGGCCGTCCACGAAGGTTTCAAACTCGATCATGCGCGGCGAGTCGGTCTTGTGGATCACCACATCATTAAAGGCTTTGTGTTCAAATACCACTTCATCGCCATCATAGATGGTCACTTTCAGCAGGTTGCGTTGTTCGGCATCAAACACGCCGGCGAGAATCTCATCGAGCGCTTTAAGCATATTATCCGGCGAAATGTCGGTCAAAAAGCCCAAACGACCGAGGTTGATGCCCAGAATGGGGACGTCGTCATCGACCACGTAGCGGGCAACGTCCAAAAAAGTGCCGTCGCCGCCGACCACAATCGCCAGATCGATTTTTTGCGCCAATTCGGCACGCGGCACAATCTGAATGTTGTAGACCGATGCCGGAAAGTTATGGCAGGAGGTGTCGTCCAAATAGACGTCGCGGGCACGGGAGTGCAGGAACTCGATAAGGGTTTCAATGTTATCCCAACACTGGATGCCGTCGTACTTGCCAAAAATGCCGATTTTTTGAAACATCGCTGTCTTACCTTGAAAAAGTCGCGGGAAAGTCTTCCACAGGTCTTGAATAACCGTTTTTCGAACCTATAATTTAGCACTCTAGCAGTAAGAGTGCTGATAGCTCCTAAGTCTGTTTTCTTGCGGGCTTCAGCCGACCGAGGGTGCCGGAATGTTAAACGACCGTTCACAACTTTTGTTTAAAAATTTAATGGGATTATACCTGAATGACGGTAAACCGGTAGGCTCAAGCACACTGGCAAAGTTGCCGGATGTGGGATTGAGTTCGGCGACGGTGCGTCATGTTTTGGCTGATCTCGAAGAGTTGGGGTTGATCCAATCGCCGCATACCTCTGCCGGCCGGGTGCCGACCGAGCTCGGATATCGGCTGTTCGTGGATTCGCTGATCAGTTATCAGCCGCTCTCCAAACAGAGTGTGGATTCGATTCATCAACAACTCTCGCCGCGGCTGAATCAGGACGAGTTATTGGCCAATGTCTCGCGCGTGCTGTCGGGCGTGACCGGTATGACCAGTATGGTGTTGATGCCGCGCAAAGAGCGCGAGGTATTGAAGCATATCGATTTTATTGCGCTCGGAGCCAATCGCGTATTGGTGGTGTTGGTGTTCAATGATCAGGATATCCAGAACCGCATTATCGAATTGGAACAGCCGGTTTCGGCTTCCGAGTTGCAGCAGACCGCGAACTTTTTGAACGAGCAGTTTGTCGGGCGCAATCTGGCCGAAGCAAAACATTTGCTGGTGGAGCGTATGCAGTGTTTGCGCCAGACCTTGAACAGCATGATGTTGTCGGTCATCGAGGCCACCGATGAGGTGCTGAAAGACCAGCTTGAGCAGAAGTTGCCGTATCTGGTGTCGGGCAAAACCAATCTGCTGCACTATCAGGAGCTGGCCAGTAGTCAGCGCTTACGCGCGCTCTTTGATGCCTTTGAGCAGCACTCCGAGATGTTGAAACTTTTGGACAAGAGCATGCAGGCCAAAGGGGTGCAGATTTTTATCGGCAAGGAGTGCGGCAGTGAGATTTATCAGGACTGCAGCCTGGTGACGACCCCCTACGAGGTTGACGGGGAAGTGTTGGGGGTATTGGGTGTTATCGGGCCGAGCCGCATGCGCTACGATAAAGTGGTGCCCAAAGTGGATGTGACGGCAAAAATTTTAAGTTCGCTCTTGAAAAAATAGGGCGCCATCCCCAAACACCCCGATATTCGAGTTTGTATTTGTTAATGAATGGTGAGCCTTCGGAACTTCCGGGCAGCCCAAGTAATAGGAAAGTAACCGTGACAGAAAACAAAACGCAACAACAGGAAAACCCAGAGCAAGAAGCGATTCCAATGGTGGATGAAACGGTTCAGGAGGAAACGCTGGAACAGGTTGAAGAAGCCGTTGCCGGTGACATTGACGCCTTGTTGAGCGAGGCGCGTGAAGAGGCCGCCAAACACCGCGATATGGCGCTGCGTCTGCAGGCCGATATGGAAAACCTGCGTCGCCGTACCCGTCTGGATATTGAAAATGCGCACAAATTCGCGTTGGAAAAATTTGTCAATGCGTTGATTCCGGCGATGGACTCAATGGAGATGGGGCTGGAAGCCGCCAGTAAAGAAGAGGCGAATGTTGACAGTATCCGCGAAGGCCTGGAAATGACCTTTAAGCAGATGCTGGATATTTTGCAGAGTTTCAATGTGGAGCGTGTCGATCCTAAAGGCGAGAAGTTCAACCCACAGTTACACGAAGCGATGACGATGGTACCTTCACCCGATCACGAATCGCAGACCGTGATGGATGTGTTCCAAAAAGGGTATACCTTGAATGAACGCCTGGTGCGTCCTGCGCGTGTTATCGTAGCGCAATAATAAAAATACATAAAAAATATGGCGAAATACTTGAAACCGGTTCAGGTGCCACTATTAAACGAACAACGTTAAGAGAGCTTTGCACGAGTGGGGCGCGAGAGAAAAATGAGGAAAAAATTGGCTGATTGTGGCGGAAAACGCAGCTAATAGCTGGCTATTAGCAAGTT
>JACXUQ010000230.1 GCA_014763835.1 Thiotrichales bacterium | reverse complement strand
AGTGTGTTAAAATTTCGAAAATTTTTTGCGCTTCGTTCCGTCTTGTTGAATGGCGCCTTATGTATCAGAGTTGTCAGTGAATCAAAGAACCCTCGCGAACCCTATCAAAGCCAAAGGCATCGGCCTGCACACCGGACACGAATCGATTATGACCTTGCGTCCGGCGCCGGTTGATACCGGTATCGTTTTCCGCCGCATTGATGTCGAACCCGTTGCCGAATTCAAAGTCACGCCGGATATCGTCGGCGAAACAACCTTGTGCACCACGATTGTCAATGATGAACGCGGCGAGCGCATCAAGATTGCCACGATCGAGCATTTGATGTCGGCGCTGGCAGGTGTGGGGATCGACAACCTCTATATTGACATTACCTCTGACGAAGTGCCGATTATGGACGGCAGTTCGTCGCATTTCATCTTTCTGTTGCAATCCGCCGGCATTCAGATTCAGGACAAGCCAAAGGCTTTTATCCGCATTCTCGAGAACGTGCGTGTCGAAAACGACAAAGGCGGTTGGGCCGAGTTCCATCCCTATAACGGTTTTAGATTGAATTTCTCGATTGATTTCGATCATCCGGCCTTTAACGCCACGGCCGAAAAGATGACGCTGGAGTTTTCTTCGACCTCTTATTTCAAAGAGGTCAGCCGCGCGCGTACCTTCGGTTTTATGAAGGACATGGAGATGCTGCGTCAGAAGAATCTGGCATTGGGTGCGAGCCTGGAAAATGCCATCGGTTTGGACGAGAAAGGGGTGATGAATGCCGGTGGGCTGCGCAACAAGGATGAGTTTGTGCGCCATAAGATTCTGGATGCGGTCGGTGATTTGTATATGATCGGCCATCCGATTATCGGCGAGTTTACCGCGCACAAGTCCGGTCACGCCTTGAACAACCAGTTGTTGCGCGCCTTGCAGGCTCGCCCTGAAGCCTTTGAGATTGTGGCTTTCGATAAGGCGCCGGCGCCGATCCAGTTCGGCAGCAGCAAGATCGTTTCCTAAATATTTCGGAAAACAGTTTGAAAAACTCAACAGGCCGGGTAGGTTCGCTTACCCGGCCTGTTCAGTTTTTACGACATGAAAATAAGGCATTTATTCCGAAGAAGGTTCGGCGCGTTGACTAAGACGTTCCAAGGCTTTTTTCAGACCGGGGGATTTGATTTCACTGGCAATCGCCTGCATCTGTTCCGCGTCCTGCGCCGAAGGGGTGCTGGTTACGGCGCGTTTCGGACGCGGCGGTTCGCTGATCGGCAGTACCCGTATCTGCGTGCGTTGGAGTTTGAGGTGCGGAAAGTGCTGTTGATAGATCGCCAGCACAGTCGGTTCAAAGAAGCGCAGTTGCGTGCTCCAAAGGTTATCGTCGATTTGCAGAATCAGCGTGTTCTGCTCGAATCCGACGCCGACCAGATGCGGTTTGAGCGCCTCCGGCAGGGCCTCCTGCCCCACCTGCAACAGGGCCTGGTAGAGCTGGGCTTCTTCGATTAAATTTGCTAACGTTGCGCTTTGTTTATTTAATAAGGCTTTCATAATATGACATCAAGCAGATGTGGTAGAATGGCTCACATTTTACAGCATTATTACCCATGCCAGGCAGCCTTTGACGTTGTATCTGGCCGTAGTTTAGAGCGGAACCTGTGCACATGGCCTTAAACATTTTCAAGAAGATCTTTGGTAGCCGTAACGATCGCATTTTAAAACGTTACCAAAAAACCGTTCAAAAAATCAATCAGTTAGAAGAGTCTTTGTCGCAGTTGAGCGACGAACAGATCAAGCTTAAAACCGAAGAGTTCAAGGCCGCGTTGGCGAATGGCGCGGCACTGGACGACCTGCTGCCGGAAGCGTTTGCGGTGGTGCGTGAAGCCGGTAAGCGTGTCTTTGGCATGCGCCACTACGATGTACAGATGATGGGCGGTATGACCTTGCACGAAGGCAAGATTCCGGAGATGCGTACCGGTGAGGGTAAAACCCTTGTTGCGACTTTGCCGGTGTATCTGAACGCCCTGACCGGCAAAGGTGTGCATGTGGTTACGGTCAACGATTATCTGGCCAAACGCGATGCCGAATGGATGGGCCAGCTGTTCGAGTTCCTCGGTCTTTCAACCGGCGTGATTCTAAGCGGTCAGAGCCAGCAGGAAAAGCAGTTGGCTTATGCCATGGACATCACCTACGGCACCAATAACGAATTCGGTTTTGACTACCTGCGCGACAATATGGCGATTTTCACCGCCGAAAAGGTGATGCGCGGTCAGCATTTCGCGGTGGTGGATGAGGTCGATTCGATTCTGATCGACGAAGCGCGGACGCCATTGATTATTTCCGGTCCTTCCGAAGACAAGTCGGCGCTTTACCGTCAGATCAACCCGATTGTCGCCAAGCTCGAACGGGGTGAAGAAGACACTGAAACCAAAACCAGCACCGGTGACTACACCATTGACGAGAAGTCACGCCAAATCTATCTGACCGATCAGGGCCATGAAAAGGTCGAGCAGATGCTGACCGAGTTGGGGCTGATCGAAGAGGATGAAAGCCTTTACGATGCGGCGCATATCGGTCTGATGATTCACGTCAATGCGGCCTTGCGTGCCAATCTGCTGTTTGAGAAAGACCGAGACTACATCGTCGAGAACGGCGAGGTGGTGATTATCGACGAATTTACCGGTCGCAAGATGCAGGGGCGTCGCTGGGGCGATGGCCTGCATCAGGCGATCGAAGCCAAAGAAGGCGTCAAGATTCAGGTGGAAAGCCAGACCTTTGCGTCGATCACTTTCCAGAATTATTTCCGTCAGTATGAAAAGCTCTCCGGTATGACCGGTACCGCCGATACCGAGGCCGGCGAGTTTATGGCCACCTACGGTCTGGAAGTGGTGGTGATTCCGCCGAATAAAACGCCTTTGCGTAAAGACCTGTCCGATCTGGTCTTCTTGGATATGGAAGCCAAGTTTGCGGCGATTGTTGAGGATGTGCGTCAGACGCATGAAACCAAACAGCCGGTGCTGGTGGG
>JACXUQ010000229.1 GCA_014763835.1 Thiotrichales bacterium | reverse complement strand
TACCAATAAAAAAAGCGGCCAAAAGACCGCTAAACACACAAGGGAAAACATTTTAGGCCTTTTCATTCGTGATCAGGCCGATAGGCATAGCCACCGATTGCGGTGACTGCTGACGCATTTCCAAGTAACGCGAGATATTTTTGGAAATGGTTAGAAATTCTTGGGATGGAATTTGGCGAATTACTTCACCGGTTTCAGCGTTTTTAATGAAGATTACCATCCGATCAGCCTCTTCATCTTTTTCGAAACGCAAATAGTTTTTTAATCTCTCAAGCTGCTGATTAAGCTGCTCAACTGCCCCATCAACAGAACCATCCTCATCATTTAGCGAGTTTTGAGTCTGATCATTTTTTTGTAAAACACCACTACTAATGGGTAAGTTCACTTCTTTGCCGGCCTGCTGATTTTTTACAGCATCATTTACTGCAATATCAGACGCATCCGGCAAAGAAGCGACCCGTTTGATTCCAGGAGACAACAAATTGTTTTCCAAGCGTTGCGGTTGCATAACATTTAACTCTGTCATACCCCCTCCTTTTAAACTCCATCATCTATATGATTTCATTCAATAAGGCACCTGTCAAACCCTCTTTAGCTGTCATGCCCGATTTGTTCACCAAATCCAGGTAATTTTGAATATTTTGCATAATCTTCAAAGACCCTTCACTGGGAAACTGTTTAATCACTTCATCAGTCGTTTTGTCAATGATCTTGACCACTGAAGACTGAGTATTTTCATCCACCGAAAAAGTCAATCCAATTCCCAACGCTTCTAGCCTACTGTTGACGGCCTTCAACTGATCATCGTTAACCTTCTGGGTTTCTTGCTGAGTTTCCAGTTGTGGAGAGACGACTGATGAATCAGCCTGTTGCTTCATTAAAACCGGTTCGGAATCCTTTGCAGATGCCGTTGCTGATCTGGTAAAAGCAGCAGGTGATGAAGTTACATTAATATCCATACCTGCCTCTCCTTAATCTACTTGACTGTAAATTCAAGCACTAGGTTAGATTATCTCAACAACGACAACACGTTCTGAGAGTTCTGGTTAGCTTGACTCAACATACTCATACCGGCCTGCTGCAATACTTGGGTACGCGCCAGGTTAGCGGATTCTTTAGCAAAGTCAGCATCTTCGATACGTGAACGTGCCGCTGAAATGTTCTCGTTAACGTTTGACAAGTTAGAGACCGTTGATTCCAGTCGGTTCTGTACCGCACCCCATGAGGCGCGCTGCAGGTTAACCTTAGAAAGCATAACGTCCAATTTAGACACGGCCGCGGAAGCTGCGGTAGTACCCGTTGCAGTACTGGTCAAAGTAATTGACCCAAGCGTCACACCACCGGCCGATAGCGCACTCGTTCCCATATTAATTACACTCATGGAAACCTTGTTGTTAGCGCCAGTTTCCCAACCGACGTGAAAAACGGTTGCATTCGAAGCTTGTACCGCCGCCGAGTTCAACAAGCTTGTACCGTTAAACTTAGTCGTTTGAGCAACACGATCAATCTCTTCTTGAAGTGCAGAAAACTCTTCCTGCATTTGCGTACGGTTAGCCGCGCTGTAGGTTCCGTTCAATGCCTGAACACCCAACTCACGCATACGCTGCATCATATTGACGATTTCTTCGGTCGCACCATCCGCTGTTTGCAGTTTAGCCATGCCGTCGTTTGCATTACGAATCGCCATGTCCGTACCCACAGTCTGGGTAGTCATTTTGGTTGTAATCGCCAAACCAGCCGCGTCATCTGCAGCGCCGTTGATACGTTTACCAGAAGTCAAACGCTCCATTGCTGTCTGCTGTTCAACAGAGGTACGATCCAAAGTACGAGTTGCATTAATAGCACCCATATTTGTGTTGATTACCATTGCCATGATAAATCTCCTTTTAAATTGTTAGCTTTTACCCTTATGGGCTTCTAACTTAATCTTCTGTCTATACAGACAGTTACTGCAGAGCATTGCTCTGATTCTTCTAAGAAGATGAACATGCGATTCATCTTCTTAAACCTGGTTATTGCAGAAGTTGCATCACATTTTGAGACTGTTGATTAGCCTGACTCAACATACTCATACCTGCTTGCTGTAGCACTTGTGTTCTCGCCAAATTTGCTGATTCTTTAGCAAAATCGGCATCCTGAATACGTGAACGCGAAGCCATAATATTTTCATTAACGTTACTCAGGTTTGAAACGGTCGATTCCAAACGGTTTTGCAAAGCCCCCCATGAAGCGCGTTGCAAATTAATTTTTGACAGCACAACATCCAACTTAGAAACAGCAGCTGACGCCGCGGTAGTTCCCACCGCCGTACTCAGCAACGTTAAAGAACCCAACGTCACACCACCAGCAGACAGCGCGCTTGTCCCAAAATTCATAATACTGGTTGAAATCTTGTTTTGAGCTCCTGTCTCCCAACCCACATGAAAAATTGCCGCCGTTGAAGCTTGAACCGCAGCCGAATTCATCAGGGGAACACCGTTAAACTTGGTGGTCTGCGCAATGCGATCAATTTCCGATTGCAATTGACTGAACTCTTCATTCATTTGGGTACGGTTTGCACTGCTATAAGTTCCGTTCAATGCTTGAACCCCTAGTTCTCGCATACGTTGCAACATATTGGTGATTTCTTCAGAAGCGCCGTCCATCGTCTGAACTTTTGCAATCCCGTCATTAGCATTACGAATCGCCATATCCGTACCCATAATCTGGGTCGTCATTTTTGTTGTTACCGCTAGACCTGCCGCATCATCCGCGGCACGGTTAATGCGCAAACCTGAGGTCAAGCGCTCCATTGCTGTCGACTGATCGCCTGATGTGCGATCCAACATGCGAACTGCATTCAATGAAGCCATATTTGTATTGATTACCATTGCCATGATTTTCTCCTTGTGTGACTTAGTCACTAAACTTGTGTTGTGTCGTATTTTCGTTTTTGTTATGAGGCAATGTTTCTTGCCTTCACTCTCTTTAACGGCTCTTTGCGGGATTCTTTAGAAAAAAATTAAAATTTCTT
>JACXUQ010000228.1 GCA_014763835.1 Thiotrichales bacterium | reverse complement strand
GCTGCGTTTTCCGCCTCAACCAGCCAATTTTTTCCTCATTTTTATTTCTCGGCTCTACAGCCGAGTTCTTCGGTTCGCGCCCACTTGTGCAAAGCTCTCTGATAGAATAAAGTTTTTGAAATTGACTTGAAAAAACTGAACAGGCCGGGTGCTTGAGGAGAAAAAATGCCTTCATTTGATATCGTTTCAGAACTGGATAAACACGAACTCACCAATGCGGTGGATCAGGCCAATAAGGAAGTGACCACGCGTTTTGACTTTAAAGGGACCGACAGCAGCTACGAGCTGAAAGGCACCACGGTGACAGTGAAGACGGAGTCCGAATTCCAACTGGAGCAGATGTATAACATTCTGGTGGAAAAAGCCAACCGCCGCGGCATCGACGTCAAGTGCATGGAGGTCAAAGACCCGAATATCCAGCTTAAAACCGCTACCCAGGTGATTGAAATGCGCGAGGGCTTGGATGCCGCCCTGTCCAAAAAAATCATCAAAGCCATCAAAGACTCCAAGCTCAAAGTGCAGGCCGCCAATCAGGGCGACAGCGTGCGCGTCACCGGCAAGAAGCGTGATGACCTGCAGCAAGTGATGCAATTGCTGCGCGGCATGGACGATCTGGAAATGCCATTGCAGTTCAATAACTTCCGCGATTGAACTTTCCACCATTTGATTAATAGAAGACTATGACCATGAGAGTGCAGAACACCATGAATCTGAATAAAGAACAGGCGCAGAATATCGCTTCGGTATTGGCCGAGGCGCTGCCTTACATCCAACGCTTCTCCGGCAAAACCATTGTGGTCAAATACGGCGGAAACGCCATGACCGAAGACACGCTGATGGAAGGCTTTGCGCGCGACATCGTGTTGATGAAACTGGTCGGCATGAATCCGGTGGTGGTGCATGGCGGCGGCCCGCAAATCGGTGATCTGCTGAAGCGTATCGGCAAGGAATCCGAGTTTGTGCAGGGCATGCGCGTGACCGATTCCGAAACCATGGACGTAGTGGAGATGGTGCTGGGCGGTCTGGTGAACAAGGAAATCGTCAACCTGATCCACCGTCACGGCGGTAACTCGGTCGGTCTGACCGGTAAAGACGGCAATCTGATTGTCGCCAAAAAGCTGAGAATCACCAAAAACACACCGGGCATAGATGCGCCGGAGATTATCGATATCGGTCATGTCGGCGAGGTTGAAAAAATCAACACCGGCGTCATCGATATGCTGATTCAGGGCGATTTCATTCCGGTAATCGCGCCAGTGGGCGTCGGTGCTGACGGTCATTCATACAATATCAACGCCGATCTGGTGGCGGGCAAGGTGGCGGAAGCCTTGAAAGCCGAAAAACTCATGTTGTTGACCAATACCCCCGGCTTGTTGGACAAGCAAGGACAGCTGCTGACCGGCCTGAGCGCCAAGAAAGTCGATGAGCTGATTGCCGACGGTACGATTTACGGCGGCATGTTGCCGAAAATCCAGTGTGCCTTGGAGGCGGTGCAGAACGGCGTGCATTCCGCGCATATTATCGACGGCCGTGTCGAGCACGCCGTAATGCTTGAAGTCTTTACCGATGAAGGTGTAGGCACGCTGATCACCGCAGGTGAAGAGGCGTAATTTTATAGTTCTGGTCTGAGGAGGCGTTATGGAACTGGATATGATGTTGAATGAGTATGCGATTCCGTGGGGAATCAAAATCGCGCTGGCGCTGCTGATCTTTGTGGTCGGTAAGTGGGTGGTGAAACTGGTCGTCAAGGTGATTAAGAAGCTGCTAGGCCGCGCCAAGGGCATGGACGAGATGCTGGTGAATTTTGTCAGCTCGATTGTCAATGCGGTTTTGATGCTGTTTGTGATTATTGCGTCTTTGGATCAGTTGGGCGTGGATACGACCTCGCTGGTGGCGTTGATCGGTGCGGCCGGTTTGGCAATTGGTCTGGCGCTGCAAGGCTCCATGCAGAACTTTGCGGCCGGCGTGATGATTCTGGTGTTCAAACCGTTCAAAGCGGGTGACTTCATTGAAGCCGGCGGCGTGACAGGCGTGGTGGAAACCGTCAACATTTTCAGCTCTACGCTGCGTACCGGTGACAATAAAGAGATCATCGTGCCTAACGGTGCTATCTATTCCGGTTCCATCACTAACTATTCGGCACGCGCTACGCGCCGTGTCGATATGGTGTTTGGCGTCAGCTACGAAGACGACATCCGTCAGGTCAAAACGATTCTGGAAAAGCTGGTGGCCGAAGATGAACGCATTCTAAAAGACCCTGCGCCGGTTGTGGCGCTGTCCGAACTGGCCGACAGCAGCGTGAATTTCATTGTGCGTCCGTGGGTCAATTCCGGCGACTATTGGGCGGTTTACTGGGATATGAACGAAAAGGTCAAACTGGCGTTTGACGAAGCGGGCATTAGCATTCCGTATCCGCAAATGGATGTGCATCTGCACAAAGACGATAAGACTGACGTTTAAGTAGCCGTTATGTCTGGTGGGCCTCTCAACTCTGTGCAAGCAGGGATGAGGGGCTTTTTTATTCCCGTCTGAAAAGGGTTAGAGCGTGCTGTTTGATCAGATTCTGTTGTTTTTTATCTCGCTGGTGGCCAACCTGTTTTCGGCGCTGGCCGGCGGCGGGGCGGGCTTGCTGCAGTTGCCGGCGTTGTTGTTTCTGGGCTTGCCGTTTGGCGTTGCCTTGGCCACCCACAAGGTCGCCAGCGTGTTTCTGGGGCTCGGCGCGACGGCGCGGCATTTGCGCTCCTCGACCTTCGATTGGCGTTTTTCGGCGTTTATTCTGGCCACCGGTCTGCCGGGGGTGGTGTTGGGGGCCAGCATTATTCTGCAGGTGGATGACCGTATTTCGCAGTTTCTGTTGGGGTTGCTGACGCTCGGGTTGGGACTGTATTCGTGGTTCAAGCCCGAGCTGGGGCAATCGGAAAACCATCAGCACCGTGACCTTGCGGGCTTGCTGATTGGCGGAGCGGTATTGTTTTTGATTGGCGCTTTAAACGGTTCCTTAACCTCCGGTACGGGACTGTTTGTAACCTTGTGGCTGGTGCG
>JACXUQ010000227.1 GCA_014763835.1 Thiotrichales bacterium | reverse complement strand
AGCTGCTTCTACAATGCGGTGCATGACGGCAAACTGGAAATCAGCAGCGACCCGCTGATCGACCCGAGCGAACTCTATAAAAAGTAAACAGGCCGGGTCAAACCGGCTCAAGCCACTTTAACATGGTGGCATTAAAGTCCTCTGCATAGAGCGGTTTGACCAACAGATCGCTCATGCCGGCCTGCATACAACGCTCCCGGTCCAACTCGTAAGCATTGGCAGTAAAGGCGACAATCGGCACCGGATGCGATTTATTAAGCAAGCGCTCCTCCTGACGGATCAGACGGCACGCCTCGTAACCATCCATAATCGGCATCTGGCAATCCATTAAAATCAAAGCCAGTTCCGCATGGTGCAAACGCCAGTACTCGAGGGCTTCCAACCCGTTGTCGAGGGTATCCACCTGCATCCCCAGATTTTCAAGAAACGCCTGCGCGATCTGTTGATTGACCGGGTCATCCTCAACCAGCAAAACCCTGTTTAAAGACGCGCGCGGCGCCTTTGACGAATCGCCATTCTCCGCGGCTTTTGCGGCTGAGGCTGGCAATAATACTGCCTCTTGTGCTGCCACAGCCGATGCTTCGCGCGCCTCAACCTTTTTAAACGTTAAATCGACAATAAAAGTACTGCCCTGCCCCAATTCGGATTGTAGTTCGATCGCCCCACCCATTAAATCGACCAGCTGCTTGCAAATCGCCAACCCCAGACCGGTTCCGCCAAAATGGCGCGAATGCGAACTATCGGCCTGCACAAAAGGTTCGAACAGGCGCTGTTGATCCGACAACGCAATGCCGATGCCGTTATCAATCACTTTGAACTGCACCCTCAGCATCGCGTTATCAAGCGATTCACAGGCCACTTGCAGCGTCACCATTCCCTGAGGACTGAATTTGATCGCATTGCCGACCAGATTCAGCAAAATCTGGCGCAATCGCAACCCGTCGCCTTCCACCCAGTCGGGGCAACCGGCGTCAGCCTCCAGCTGCAACACAACATTTCCCAGCTTCGCTTCAGGACGCATCAACTGAATCACATTGCGCACCAACTCGGGCAAGGCAAAGGGTTCCGGCCGCAGACGAATACCGCCCTTGTCCAGCTTGGAAAAATCCAGCACATCATTCAGGATCGACACCAGCGAACGACCACTTTCCCTGATCGCCTGCAAATAACTCTGCTGGCGTTCGTCCAGCGGCGTCGCCGCCAACAGTTCCGCCATGCCCAAGACGCCGTTCATCGGTGTGCGTATTTCATGACTGACCATGGCAATAAACTGGCTGCGCGCCACCGCCAACGACTCGGCACGCTCTTTCGCCAACAGCATCTGCTCCTGTGCCGCCTTCTGTACCGAAATGTCACGCAGCACGCTGGCAATCAACGGCCCGCTTGGGGTCTGCAAACGGTTAAGACTCACTGCCAGCGTCAAGCGCTGGCCGTCCAGACGCATACCAAAACACTCGCGCTGCAGGGTTTTATTGCGACTCTGGCCATTGTCCAAGGCTAAGCCGTACGAAGGTATCCAACGCTCCAACGACTGATGCAGCAGGGCATCCTTAGGGGTGGCAAACAGCGTCTCGGCCATCTTGTTGACGCTGACAATTTGGCCATGCACATCGGTCACAACCATCGCGTCCGGTGCATTCTCGATCAACGTAATTGCCTGTTGCTCGGCGAGTTTCTGTGCCTGAATCGAGGTGATATAGGCCTGAATTTTAGCCAGTCGCCCTTCGCGATTGCGGCTCAAGTGAACCAGACTGTAGACCCACAGATAGTCCCAGTCGGCGGTCATAAGACGGTATTCGATTTCAAATGAGGGCTGATGCCCCTGAATCGCACGTTCCAAGGTCTGCTTGAAGAATTTCAGGTCTTCGGGATGAATCAGTTCATAAAAACTGCGCTCACCAATGAGCTGCTTGTCGGTAAAACCGATGAGCTGCAACACATTCGGCGACACATACTCAATCGCCATGCCCCCTAGAAAGTCTTTTTCCACCAACACCGTCGGACCAGCATTGAAAAGTGCGCTGTAGGAAGCCTTTTTCTCCGCCTGCACCTGCGCCTGATGCGCGGCCCGTAAATAGTGGGTAAAGATCAGAAACAGGGTAGTAAACGCAATAAACAACAGTCCGGCAATAGTGTGGATGCGCTGTGCATAATCGGTAAACAATGTCGCCGCAGGCACCGCCTGCAAGAACCACTGGGTATGATTAACCCGCTCCTGCGCTAAAGGCGTCGCCAGGCCCTCACGACCCGGCTCCGCTATGATAATACCGCTGCCGGTGATGCGCATCGGGTATAACGGATGCTGATCCAGCAGGCGTAATTTGAGTTCAGGCGTTTCAAACTGGGCCAACAGCTTTTGCAAATGCTCCAGCGAGAAACTGACGAATAAAGCGGCCACTTCCTGACCGCGCATCATCTTCACGATCACGTCGAAATGGTAGCCGTTTTTGTCGCGATGCAACTCGGCTTCGGTACCGCGGTGCATTCCCTTGATGACTTGATCGATTTGCAGTTGACACTGGTCGGTAATCTCGCTACCCGGACTCTTGAGCATGACCACCCCCTTGTCATTCACAATGGCAAACTGCGTCACCTCGCTGAACAAGGTATAGATATCCGCCGAAATCTGTGTAAAGTCGTAGGGATAACCGCCCCCGGAGGCCAGTTCAAAGATACGATCCTGATGGTGATTGGCAACCGAGCGCATCACCAGATGATAGTTATGCAGGCGCTCCGCAATCAGGCTGGTAACCCCTTTGGCGGTGACATGCGCTGTTTCCGCTACACGGTTGTGGAAACTCTGCTTCAGATATTCGGTACTGGCATAAAAAATCAATCCTGTCAGCAGAATGGAGGCCACCACCCCTGGACGTAGCCAGTGAATTCCGCGCCGGATGTATGCATAAAGGGATTGTTTCACGCCGTTTTTTCAACTCGTTAAAAAACGCCTGTATCAGGCGTTTAAGCATTGTGAGAGCTTTGCACGAGATGGTTGCACGAATAAAAATGGTTAAAAACCGTCTGATTTTTGTTGAAAAACTTGCTAATAGCCAGCTATTAGCTGCGTTT
>JACXUQ010000226.1 GCA_014763835.1 Thiotrichales bacterium | reverse complement strand
CAGCTAATAGCTCGCTATTAGCAAGTTTTTCAACAAAAATCAGGCTATTTTTAACCATTTTTATTCGTGTAGCCATCTCGTGCAAAGCTCTCTTAAAGTTGCATTTATGCAGGTAATTCTCTGTGCCCTATCCGATCCGTGAAAACCTCGAAGGCGAAAGCGCCGAAGAACTCAAGTTTTCGGTACGCAAACTCATGGTCATCGCCATGCTTATGGCGGGCATGGCCGGCTATATCAACAGTGCCATTCTGATTGAATTCGGCATGCCCGTCAGCCAGATGACCGGCATCACCTCCAGACTCAGCGATGCCACGGTCCACAGCGACTGGAGTGAACTTTTCGATGCATTGATGATTCTCAGCGGCTTTCTGCTGGGCGCGTTTCTGTCGGGCCTGATCATCGGCAAAAAACAGTACTACTACACCCCGGACTACGGCCACGCCCTGCTGCTCAACAGCACCATTCTCGGGCTGGCGACGCTGTTCAGTTTCATTCAGTCCGAATTCTCGGTTTTTTTAAGCGCCGTCGCCTGCGGTTTGCAGAATGCGCTGGTTTCCAGCTATCGCGGCCAACAACTGCGCACCACCCATATGACCGGCATCGTCACCGATCTTGGCGTCTATCTCGCCCACAAATTCAAAAACCGCGCCGCCTGGCCCTGGCAGGCCAACCTGCTGCTCGTGCTGTTAATCAGCTTCCTGATAGGCGGCATAATCGGCATCTTTGCCTACAGACAGTTTCCAAACTGGTCTTTGATTGCGCCCTGCCTGATTAACGCCGTGCTGGCGGTGCTCTATCTAAAAAATTATCATCAAAAACACCCCGATGCCTGATTTTCAGCAGGCCAGGCTGTATAATTATTGCATAAGTATTGAATAGCAACCGGATACAAGCATGTCGTCTCTAACCCACCCCAACCAATATCATCTTACCCGCGCGGATCTGGTCACCGCCATGCCACAGCTGACACAGGGCGACGTAGAAACCAAACGCGCCGAGATCAAGCACTACTTCAACCTCACGTTCAGCACCTACGAAACCCTGTTTGAAACGCTTGCAGACAACAGCGCCTTTTATCTGCGCCCGTGCTCGTTGCGCCACCCGCTGATCTTCTACTTCGGCCACACCGCCACCTTCTTCACCAACAAACTGGTGTTGGCCAAACTGCTCGACCAGCGTATCAACCCCCCTATCGAGTCGATGTGTGCCATCGGCGTCGATGAAATGTCGTGGGACGATCTGAATGACGCGCACTACGACTGGCCAAGCGTCGAGGCCGTGCGCGCTTATCGCCAGCAGGTGCGCGATGCCGTCAACCGCCTGATCGACACCCTCAACTTCAGCCTGCCGATCAACTGGCAAAGCCCGATGTGGCCGATATTGATGGGCATCGAACACGAACGCATCCATCTGGAGACCTCCTCGGTGCTGATCCGCCAGTTGCCGCTGGACAAAGTGCGATCGCATCCGCTATTCCCGATTTGCCCCGATCACGGCGACGCCCCAAAAAACAGCCTGCTGCCGGTCAGCGGTGGCGAAATCCAACTCAACCACCAGGATCCGGCAGACACCTACGGCTGGGATAACGAATACGGCCGCCACGATACCGTGGTAGCCGACTTTAAAGCCGCAAAATTTCTGGTTTCCAATCAGGAGTATCTGGCCTTTGTCGAAGCCGGCGGCTATGAAAATGCCGACTACTGGAGCGAAGAGGGCAACCGCTGGCGCCAGTTCACCCCCGATAAACATCCGACTTTCTGGGTTAAAAAAGCGGCTGATAACGGCCAAAGCCCATGGTGGCTGCGCTGCATGACCGAAGAAATCCCCATGCCGTGGAACTGGCCGGTCGAGGTCAACTTTTTGGAGGCCGACGCTTTTTGCCGCTGGAAATCCCAACAGGCCAGGTTGCCCATCCGCCTGCCCAGCGAGGACGAATATCTGCGTCTGCGCGAGGTCAGCGGCGCGACGCAGTCCGAAAACATCAATACCAACGCCAACCACAATCTGCAATTCTACGCCTCCTCCATGCCGGTCGACCGCTTCAACCACGGCGGCTTTTACGATGTCATCGGCAATGTCTGGCAGTGGACGCAAACGCCGATCTACCCGTTTGAAGGCTTCAAGGTGCATCCGCTTTACGACGACTTCACCATGCCGACCTTCGACAATAAACACAACATTTTCAAAGGCGGCTGCTGGATCTCCACCGGCAACGAAATCAACGGCCATTCGCGTTACGCCTTCCGCCGCCACTTCTTCCAGCACGCCGGTTTCCGCTATATCGAATCGGCCGCGCCGGTGCAGACCGAATACCCTACATTCGAGACCGACACCACCGCCGCGCAGCACTGCGAATTCCATTACGGCGACCACTACTTCGGCGTGCCCAACTTCCCACAAGCCATGATGCAACGCGTGGTTAAAGAGCTGCAACAGGATGCCGATCTGAAAAACCGCCAAGACTTAAAAGCACTGGAAATCGGCTGTCTGGTGGGCCGTGGCTGTTTCGAACTCGCACCGCATGTCGCCGAGGTGACCGGGCTGGATTTCTCGGCACGTTTCATCAATGTGGCCGAGCAACTCAAACAGAACGGCGCCATCCGCTACTCCATCGTGCAGGAAGGCGAGATCATGGACTTCAAACAGCGCGACCTGGCCGACAACCTCAAAGCGCACGCCCATAAATGCACGTTTTTGCAGCAGGATCCGGCCAATCTCAAACCGATTTTCAGCGGCTACGACCTGATTGTCGCCGCCAATGTCATTGAACAGCTCTATGACCCCGCCGCCTTTCTGTCGGCATTGCACAGCCGCCTTAATCCCGGCGGCTTGCTGGTCATCGCCTCCACCTATCACTGGCAGGAGAGCGTAACCGAAAAAACACGCTGGCTCGGCGGTTATAAGGACGAACAGACCGGCGAGAACGTCGCCTCGCTGGAAGGGCTGACGAACATATTGTCAGCGCATTTCGAGCCGGCAGGTGCACCGCAGGACATTCCGCTGGTCATCCGCCACAGCGCGCGTGATTATGCCCACAAGCTGTCGCAAATCACCGTCTGGAAAAAACGCCGTTGAACGCGT
>JACXUQ010000225.1 GCA_014763835.1 Thiotrichales bacterium | reverse complement strand
TGGTATTGTGTCCATGTTAAAGTTTTTTATTTTCAGCCGATACATTAATTAAAAGCAAAAAGCTTCAGTATTTGGCATTGCAGATGCTTTCAAAGAAGAAATAACAAAGAGCATATAGAATTAAAAGAATACTCTTAGACCAGGAGCGCTTATTATGGCAAATGAAATCGGCAATACACTTTTAAACAGCATCACCAATAGTACATTTGATGTAGGGAATATGTCTAAAGTGCTTGCAGAGGCAGAAGTGGCTGGACCGCGTGCCATATTGGATAAAAATACTCAAAAAGTGACCACAGAGTTAGATGCTTTAAAGTATTTGCAAACCAATCTAAACGCCTTCAATACCTACGTGGCCGATTTGTCATCTCCAGATGTCTTTCAGATGCTCAATGCCACTTCCTCAAATGACAATATTGTTTCGGTAACTGCGGAATCGGGCGCTGCACTGGGTAGTTATCAAATTGAATCAAGAAAAATGGCGCAAGCCCACACGTTAGTTTTTGATAACCTCTTTACCTCGACAGCCGATACGATCAGCACGGGGACTTTATCGTTCAATGTTGGTGGTCAAGTTAATCAAATTGCCATCGGTACTACTAACAATACTCTGGATGCATTGCAGAAATACATCAACAATGGTGATTTTGGCGTTTCAGCCTCCGTGTTGAACACGGGAAGCGGTTATCAGTTGATGTTAACGTCGGATAAATCAGGCGCCTCGGGTGAAATTACTTTTGGTGCGGGTAATCCTGCAGAGTTTAGCGCCTATACCACAACCGCCGTGGCGCAAGATGCGGAAATGGTTTTGAATGGTCTGACGTTGACGAGTAACACTAATACCTTCGACAAGGTTATTGAAGGCGTGACATTTCAGTTAAAGTCGGCTGCTGTCGGAACGGTCAATTCCGTGAGCATCGCCTCATCAACCGAAAAGGCTGATGAGGCAATTCGCAGCTTTGTGGATGTTTATAATCAGTTGGACACGATTATCGATGAGTTAGGAAGCTATAAATCCTCGGATTTGACCGAAGAGCAGTTGCAATCCGATGAATATATGTATTTTGGCGATTTGGCGGGAAGCAGTTTACTTAGACAGGTTAGAGATCAAGTTAAATCTGCCATGTCGGGTGCGATTGATGAATTGAATGGCGGGGTGAATTCACTTGCTCAAATTGGGATCAGCTTTGATCGTGAGGGTAGATTGAATATTGATGAAACGGTTTATACCGCAGCTCTTGAAAACAATTTGCAGGCCGTGTCCAGTTTGTTTTCAAAAGGTGGTACGGCGGAAGACAATTTTATTAATTTTCTAAGTGCGACTGACAAAACCCAGGCTGGAGCGTATGAGATTTTTATTGATCAATTAGCATCACGTGCCCAGTGGACCATGGCAGCACCGGATAGTGATGGTTTGGATGGGGATGTGGATATCGCCGGCAATGGTGGTTTCACTATCTCTGTAGATGGTTCCAGCGAGGTGTCATTGAGTATTGCTGATGGCGAATACACAATGACTGAGTTTGCCAAGAAACTGGCGGATACCATTAATAACTCGACTGAAATTGCGGCGGCCGGGGCATCTGTAACTGTTAGTGCAGATGGAGGGAATTTTGTAATTTACTCTAACCGCTATGGTACCGGTTCTAGTCTTAATTTAACGGGTTTTGCCAATATTGGTGATAGTGCCTTAACAACTGGAAAAAATGTGGATGGCACAATCAGAACCGACCAAGGTGATCTCAATTTAGGTGCTTATGCCGATTCTAAAGATGGCAGAAAAATTAATATATCTGATTATGCGGTGATCAATGGTGAAGCTGCTGACGTCAGAGGGCTTTCATTCGAAGTCACAGGTGGTTTGGCAGATGGTTCATCTCGGGGTGATCTGACGTACGCCAAGGGGTTTGCCAGCCGTCTTCAGGAAACCATTAATAATTTCTTTGAAAAGGATAATGGTTTGATTTCTCAAAAAATTGAAGGGCTGAATACCAAATTGGATTCCTACGATGAGAAGTCAAAGACGATAGATGCTCGTTACGAGCGGCTTTTAATGAAATATCAGCTTCAGTTTTCGGCTTTGCAGTCGTTATTATCAAGTAGTCAGCAAACAAGAGATTATTTGACGGCGACATTCAACAACAATAATAACAATTAATTTTAAACTAAATAAGACTCGGCAGGTGTGGTTACGCATTTACTCACCAAGCTAAGCGAGGGAAACGATCATGAACATGGCAATGAGAAACAAATTTGTGCAGCAGTATGCAAACAATTATGTAGAAACCGCAGTTACAGAGGCTTCCCCTCATAAATTAGTGGAAATGCTTTATGATGGTGCAGTCAAGAATCTAACGCTAACCAAGGTATTTATTGAGCAGAGAAATTATGAAAAAAAATCCGAGGTTTCTAATAAGGCCTTAGCCATTCTTAATACACTCAAGGCTGGAGTTGAATTTGATAAGGGCGGGGAGGTCGCCGTGAACCTTTATGCTCTTTATGACTATTGTTACCGTCGAACTCTCGAGGCTTCGGCTAAGAATGATTCCTCAATTGTGGAAGAAGTTTTGGAGCATATCAAGGAGTTGCGTGAAGCATGGATGCAGATGCCTGAAGGAATCAAACGTGCGTCTAAAGACCAATTAGAAACGTTGAGTGTTTGATGAATAGTTTGGAAAAAACCAGAATTATTTTATTGGCGCATTCTACCAATATGTTGAATGCTGCCAGGAACGGTGATTGGGACAGGTTTGCCGCGTTAGAGAGTGAGTGGCAGTCAAAGCTTGAAATAGCACAATTCGAATTTGGTGACCAGCTACGACCTATTTCTGAGCAGTTGCTTCAGCATAACCAACAAATTCAGCATTTTATCAAGCAGGCACAGGCATATTTAGTCGCAGAAATGCAGAAAAATGCCCAAGCTAGGACCGCACTAAAAAAATATTTGAAATAGACCGTGAGTCGCGCCCAGAGAAACTCAGCTTGGCTTGTTCTTTTCCTTGAGTAGGGGGGGGTAAAAAACCCGCCAAATTTTTGACATTCTGTAAAAACCCGTATATAAAGAGCTAATGTTCATTAACAGATGACGGGAAATGTCTCAAGAACTCTTATCCTCTTTGGTCG
>JACXUQ010000224.1 GCA_014763835.1 Thiotrichales bacterium | reverse complement strand
ATGCCGGTGTTTTCGTTTATGGGCAAGGCGTCTATGCATCCCAAGCAGTTGCCTTGCTACATTACCTATACCAATGCGCAAACCCATGAGGCGATTCTGAATTCATTGGATCAGTCGCCGATGTACACCGGTGTGATCGACGGTGTCGGGCCGCGCTATTGCCCCTCTATCGAGGACAAGGTGGTGCGCTTTGCCGATAAGGAGCGCCATCAGGTCTTTATCGAACCGGAAGGTCTGACCAGCCATGAACTCTACCCCAACGGCATTTCCACTAGCTTGCCGTTTGAAACGCAGATGCAGATCGTGCGTTCGATGAAGGGTTTGGAAAACGCGCGCATTATGCGTCCGGGTTATGCGATTGAGTACGATTATTTTGATCCGCGCGGTCTGAAGCCGACTCTGGAAACCCGTGCGATTCACGGTCTGTATTTTGCCGGGCAAATTAACGGCACTACCGGCTATGAAGAAGCCGCCGCGCAGGGCATGCTGGCAGGCATCAACGCGGCGCGCCGTGCGCAGGTCAAAGAGCAGTGGCATCCGCGTCGTGACGAGGCCTATATCGGCGTATTGGTGGATGACCTGATCACGATGGGGACGACCGAGCCTTACCGTATGTTCACCTCGCGTGCCGAATACCGTTTGATGTTGCGCGAGGACAACGCCGACCAACGTTTGACGCCGATTGCGCGTGAATTCGGTCTGGTGGATGACGCCCGCTGGATGGCGTTTGAAACCAAAATGGAAAGGCTGGAAAAGGAGTTGGAACGTCTGAAGCAGACTTGGATCTATCCGGCGCATGCCGAGGCGAAAAAAGCCGAGGCCTTGATGGAGTTGCCGTTGAGCAAGGAACAGAGCTTGTTTGACCTGCTGAAGCGCCCGAACGTGCGTTATGACGCCTTGGCGGAATTGGAAGTGTTCGGCGAGGGGATCGAAGCGGAAGAGGTGGTCGATCAGATCGAGATCGAAGCCAAATATGCCGGTTATATCGAACGCCAGAAGCAGGAGATTGAAAAACTGCGTCGCTCCGAGAACACGGCCATTCCCGAGGATTTGGATCTGGACAAGATTTCCGGTTTGTCTAACGAAGTGAAACAAAAACTACGCGATCATAAGCCGGCGACCTTGGGCATGGCGGGGCGTATCCAGGGGATTACCCCGGCCGCGATCTCCATTCTGATGATTGCGATCAAAAAGCACCGTTCCGGCAGGGTGGCGTAATTGATGGATCAGCAGCTACTTCGCAAACAGTTAACAGACGGCACCGTTCAGCTTGGACTCGATTTGAGCGAAGCGCAGCTCAACAAGCTCATGGCTTATCTGGCGCTGTTGCAGAAATGGAACAAAGTCTATAACCTCACCGCCATCCGCGACCCGCAGGAGATGTTGGTCAAACATCTGCTGGATTCGCTGGCGATTGTGCCGCACATGCAGGGCAAGCGCTGGATTGACGTGGGCACGGGGGGCGGCCTGCCGGGAATTCCGCTGGCGATCTGTTTCCCGCGAAATCAGGTCGATTTGTTGGATAGTAACAGCAAGAAAACCCGTTTTCTGGTGCATGCCAAGGCTGAGCTCGGCTTAACCAATACACAGGTATTCCATACGCGCGTCGAAGAGTATCAGCCGGCCGAATTGTATGATGGGGTTGTGTCGCGTGCTTTTGCCTCCTTGCAAGATATGTTGCATTGGACGACCCATCTATTACAATCGGAGGGTTGCTGGTGGGCGATGAAGGCGCAAAAAGAGTTTGAGGATTACACAAACCTGCCCGCCACGGTTAGAATTGAGGCGATGATTGATCTTGAGGTGCCGGGATTAGACGCCGAGCGCATGTTGATTAAAGCCGTTAAAACGGGTCAATAACACAGCTAAATGTAGTTAGGAAGCATTTGTGGGCAGAGTCATTGCAGTTGCAAACCAAAAAGGGGGGGTGGGTAAAACCACCACAAGTGTCAATTTGGCGGCGGCTCTAGCACGATTGGGCAAAAAGATTCTGCTGATTGATCTGGATCCGCAGGGCAATGCGACGGTGGCGATTGGGGTGGATAAGGACGATTTGCCGGCCTCGGTGTTTGAAGTGTTGGTGGGGGAAACCAAGCCCCGCGCGGCGATCATTCAAGTTGAACAGGCCGGGTTGGATCTGCTGCCCGCAAACGGTGATCTGACCGCCGCCGAAGTCGCGCTGCTGGAAGAGGATATGGGTCCGAAGCGCCTACGCAAAGTGCTGAAAAAGGTGCGCAATGAATACGATGCGGTGCTGATCGATTGCCCGCCGACCTTGAATATGTTGACTATCAATGCCTTGACCGCAGCAGACGGTATTCTAGTACCGGTGCAATGTGAATATTTTGCATTGGAAGGCTTATCAGCGCTGATGGACACGATTGAAACCGTGCAGCAACAGTTGAACGCAACCCTGCATATCGATGGATTGTTGCGAACCATGCATGACCGCCGCAACAATCTCGCCAACGATGTTTCCAATGAACTGGTGACGCATTTCGGCATGAAAGTGCTGCAGACCATTATTCCCCGCAATGTGCGTCTGGCCGAGGCGCCGAGTTACGGCGAGTCGATTCTGGACTACGATGTCTCGTCAAACGGCGCGATTGCCTATCTGGCACTGGCCAACGAATTGATTCGTAAAACCCAAATTTAACGCTGAAAGTATAAAGGTAAGGTATGGCAAAAAAACGCTCTGGAATGGGAAGCCGTGGCATCCACGCCATGATCGGTGCAAAGCAGAAGTCGGATAACAGTTCGACCGATTTGCGCATTGAGAAATTGCCGGTAGAGCAGTTGAAGCCGGGTGTTTACCAGCCGCGCCAGCAGTTTGATCAGAATGCCCTGCAAGAATTGGCCGACTCCATCAAAGTGCAAGGTTTGGTGCAGCCGATTATCGTCAAACCGATTGACGATGACCGCTACGAGATTATCGCTGGCGAGCGCCGTTGGCGCGCCGCACAAATGGCGGGATTGGATAGAGTGCCGGTAGTGGTGCGTCAGGCGGATAATCAAGCAACGCTGGCGATGGCACTGATTGAAAACTTACAGCGTGAAGATTTAAACCCGATTGAAACCGCCGTTGGCCTAAAGCGCCTAATGGAAGACTTTGAGTTGACGCAGCAGGCGGTGGCCGATGCCGTAGG
>JACXUQ010000223.1 GCA_014763835.1 Thiotrichales bacterium | reverse complement strand
AGTGATTTCGATGAAGTCGAGCACACTTTCGAAATAGGCGCGGCTGCTTTCCGGGCCGCTCAGGAAAATGGGGAGCGGAATCTCGGCGTTTTTGGGGTGTAGCTTGAGGCTCAACACGTAGAGGATCTCTTCCATGGTGCCGGCGCCGCCCGGGAAGACCACAATCGCATGGCCGATGCGTACAAACGCTTCCAGACGTTTTTCGATGTCGGGCATGATGCACAGTTCGTTAACAATCGCATTGGGCGCTTCCGCGGCGATAATGCCCGGTTCGGACAGGCCGATATAACGTGCATTGGGGTAGCGTTGCTTGCCGTGGCCGAGCACGGCGCCTTTCATCGGGCCTTTCATGGCGCCCGGCCCGCAGCCGGTGCAGATGTCGAGATTGCGCAGGCCGAGCTCGTAGCCCAGATGTTTGCAGTAGTGGTACTCTTCCAGCGGGATGGAGTGACCACCCCAGCAGACCACGACATTGGGCAGAATGTTGGGGCGCAGCAGCTGGGCGTTACGCGCCATCAGAAACACGGCATTGGTAATATGTTCGCTGCGCGTCAGATCAAGCTGGCCCAAATCGAGAATTTCATTGCGCGAATAGATCAGGTCGCGCACCACCGCAAACAGGTGTTCTTTGAGACCTTCGATCATTTCGCCGTCCACAAAGGCGTGCTGCGGCGGGTTTTCGATAATCAGCTGTACGCCGCGGCCCTTCACAATCGCCTGAATCGTGAATTCGCCATGTTCCTGCAGCAGTGCGTGGGCGCTGTCGCCGCGAGCGCCGGTATTGAGTACCGCCAAAGCACATTGTCGCAGAATGGCATTCAGACCGCCGGCGCTGGTATCGCTTAACTGCTCGGCCTCCTGTGCGGAGAGAATCTGCAGGGAGCCTTCAGGACGGATAGTGACTTTTTCAATATAGGCGTTCATGATAGGGTACTCTTTGGTTTTTTATGTGTGTTCGGAGTTTATTATGCGTGCAAATGCGCCTTATGAGGAAGGCTTTTTACTGATTTTACTCATCCTCGCCCTGTTTGGCTTGCTGTGGCTGTTTGCGCCTTTTTTGGAAGCGTTGTTCTTTGCGATGATTCTGGCAACGGCGACCTACGGTTTTTATAACAAATTGCTGCCGCATTGCAAAAACTCACCGACCCTGGCCGCCTCGGGCATGAGTTTAGTGGTGTTTTTGGGGGTGATTGCGCCGGTGACTTACCTGCTGGTGGAGGTGAGTTTGCAGATGGGACACTTATACGGCGATGCTCAGGCGTGGTTTGCGCGGCAGAACGCCGAAAGCCTGGTGCAGCTTAACAAGAGCCTGTTAAGTCACCTGCCGATCGGTGAGGAGGCCCAGTTGAGCGCGTTGGAGCAGTTGCGCGCCAACTCTGAAAAAATCATTGCCGCGGCACAGAAGGTGACGTTTTTCTTATTGGAAGGCATCGTCGGCAGCACATCCTCGTTTTTGACCTTTTTGGGGTTGTCGGTGTTTGCGCTGTTTTTCTTTTACCGTGACGGCCACAAAATTGCGCACCATTTAAAGGTCCTGTCGCCGCTCGAAAACTATTACGACAAGATGATTATGGACCGTTTTGCCAGCCTTTCCACGGTGTTGACACTCTCGGTGCTGGGGATTGCGCTGATGCAGGGGCTTTCGTTTGCGTTGGTGGCCTGGTTGTTGGGGTTACCCGGCCTGTTCATTGGCTTGGCGATTGCGGTAGCGTCGTTTATTCCGGTAGTGGGCGCGGCCTTGGTGTGGATTCCGGTAGCGGTCTTTGCCGGTCTTCAGGGGGATTACGTAACCGCGGCGATTATCGCTTTCTGGGGCGTGGTCGTAACCGGTTTTGTCATCGATAACATTATGCGTCCGGTGATGATGAGTGCGATTATCCGCTCCCTGGGTGAAAAAGGTCAAGGATTGGCGGTGGCCAATCATACGCTGCTGACGGTCCTTTCAACCTTTGCCGGACTGATCCATTTTGGCGTGATCGGGTTGTTTTTCGGTCCGGTGATTGCGGCGATGGCGATTACCATTTTCGATGTCTACGAGCATAAAAATTCTAATTTGCTCGATAGAACTTAGTGATAAGTGCTTAAAATTTAAAATGTTATGATGGGTAGCGGTCACTATGATCAAGGAGGAGAGAATGAAAAAAACAGTGATGGTGCTGGCTATGTCGTCAGCCTTTTTGTCCGCTCAACAGGTGTCTGCCGCTGCCGATGTAGATCCTTATGTCGCCGGGTTTGAAGCCTATGCCAAGGAACTGACCAATATCAGTCCGATGATGCATGAGTCGATTGATACCTACGCCAAAGATGTCATTAAAACCGAAAAGGCTGCTGGTTATATCGGTAAGGTTCTGCCGATTCCGCAAGCCCAGGAAGTCATGCCGGGGGTTTATACTGTGGTGGGCAGCATGATCTGGCATAATCCGTCCAACTATGGTTTGAATAACAACCTGTCGTTTATCGTGTTTAACGACGGCGTGTTTGTGTTTAATGCCGGTGCCAACCCGGCATTGGCTTATAGCCTGCATCAGCAGATTAAAAAGGTCACCAATAAGCCGGTGAAATGGGTGGCGGTCGAAAACAACCAGGGGCACGCCTATCTTGGCGCGAGTTACTGGGTGGATGTGGGGGTGAAGCACCTTTATTCCAGCACCATGGCCAACCAGCAGTTTGACGAAGCCTTTGATTTCATCAAGGAAGAGTGGGGAGCGCGCGTTGGTAGAGAGATTACCGAATCGGCGCGAAATGTGTCCGACAAGTTCACCACCTACGACGGTGAATTGACGATAGACGTGGGTGGTGGTGAAAAAGTCATTTTGAAAGATTTCGGCCCGGGCCACACGCCGGCTTCCACCAGTGTCTATGTGCCGTCGCGCAAATTGCTGCTGTCCGGCGATTTGGGGTTCAACGAACGCATGCCGGTGTTCTTCAATTATACCGATTCCTATGCATGGGAAGCATCGTTTAAGAACATGCTGGATCAGATTCCGGCCGATACCACGGTGATACCGGGGCATGGTACGCCGGCCAGTCTCGAGGTCATCAAACATCAGACCTACGATTATCTGGTGTATCTGCATCAGCAGGTCAAAAAAGTAGTGGACGCCGGCGGTAACGGCGAAGCTGCGGAGGCGATTGACCAGTCGATGTA
>JACXUQ010000222.1 GCA_014763835.1 Thiotrichales bacterium | reverse complement strand
TCTGGCGCGCCACACGGTATACCCCCAACCCAGGACAAAGGCGATCAGGTACATCAGACCGTACCAGTGAATCTGGAAGAAACCCAAGTCTAATGCGATCGGATCAAATTCAGGATAGTGCCACATACGCTCTTGCTATTCTGTTAAATAAAAAAGGAGCTAGCATAATAACAAAAAAAACTTCGGCCTGCCCCCAGTAAGCGTGCAATCTTGAAACGCGCCCACAAAAAAGCCGGGGATACCCGGCCTGTTGAGTTTTCTGAGGCGGTTTTTTACGCCTAGATTTTGAATTGATGCAGCAGCCTTTCGAGCTTGTTGGCCAGATTCTGCATCTTGTGCCCGGCCTTTTCGGTGTTATCCGTGCCGGCTGCAGAGCGTTCGGTCACCGAATAGATCTCGCTGATATTGCGGTTAATCTCCTGTGCCAGCTGACTTTGCGAGTGGGCCGCGCTGAACATCTGTTCGCTCATTTTATTGATGTCATCCATCAGAATCATCACCGGATTCAAGGCGCGTTCCGAGGTGTAAACCGCGTTGCAGCTCGATTCCGTTGCTTCCAGACTCTTCTGTACCATATTCACCGTAGAAAGCGTCGCCTTGCGGATTTTGTCGATAATACGCTCAATCTGCAAGGTCGATTCCTGCGTGCGCTGCGCCAGACTGCGCACCTCGTCGGCCACCACCGCAAATCCGCGCCCATGTTCACCGGCACGCGCCGCCTCGATAGCCGCATTCAACGACAGCAGATTAGTCTGCTCCGCAATCTCGCGGATTACATTGACCACGGTACCGATCTGCTCGCTGTCTTCACGCAGTTGCGACACAGCCTTGGTCATCGCATGCATGCCATCCGACAACTCCTTGATCTCACTGGCCGTGCCTTTGACCAGATCGCCGCCCTCTTTGACTTTGGCGGCGGCTTCCTGCGTTGCCCGCGAAGTGTTATGCGAGTGGTCTTCGACACTCTTCGCTTTGGTGGTCATATCCACCATCGCGTTCGACAGTTCACGCGACGAGGTCAACTGCTGCTGCGTCCCCGCCTTGGTTTCGTGGGTAATTTCCAGCAGACCTTTTGAAGAAACCTCCAGTTCATCAACCGTCAGAGAAACCTCTTTAAGCATCAGTTGAATCTTCTCGATAAACTGGTTGAAGTAACGTGACAGGTCCGCCAATTCATCCTTGCCCTTGATCGCCAGGCGCTGGGTCAGATCCCCGTCCTCCTCGGCAATCGCTTTCATCGCACTGGAAGCGTACTGTACCGGTTCGACCACCGACTGCGTGACTCTGCGCGACACCAGCATCCCCATAATCTGGCCGATAATCGACACCGACAGCACCCAGATAATATTGTAGATGCTGGTGTCCATCACCGATTCGCTGACCGCCACCATTTCCGCCGTCGCCGCTTTGGAAATACCCACCAGCTCGCTGTCCAGCGCGGTGAACAAAGGCTCAATCTCATGCTTCATCAGCCAGGTATCCATGCGCCATTTCTCGCCCTGGTGAATTCCTCTGAGCTGCATGAAATGCTCACGGTAGGTTTGGTAAACGGCCATAGCCTTTGCCAGCCCCTCTTCCTCTTCCAGCGTCAGCTCAATCTCTTTTTGTGTCGCCATGCGCGTCAGCAATTGTTCACTCGAATCCAGATAGGACTCGGTCAACTCATACATGGTATCGGTTCTGAAAGCCACATAACCCCGTAGATTCGACACCATGCTCAACCAGCTCTTCTGCAGGCTCAGCAAATCCATCAATAACGGTTTGCGAGACGGCTCCATCGCGTCCAGTTCCGAGGCCAACATCAGATTGATCTGATTTTGCATCTCATTGGCCAGCGACAGCATGTTTTCATTCATATACTCGAATGCCGGAAACTTTTTGCTGCGATTGGACTGCAAATCCTCCAGCTGCTCCACCAGATTCGGCAACATGGCAAGATTTTCCTGTACGGCGGCATATTGCTTCAATAGGGGTTGCTTCTCAGCTTCGCCCTGGCCATTGGTTTGAATGGCGGCAATGCTTCTGTTCACACGCTCGACCAAACTGGCGTAGCCTTTCTGGTAAGTCTCCAACAGCGTCTTGTCGTTGGTGGACATATACAGGCTCAGAGCATTCATGCTCTTTTCCAGATCCAACGCCAGGTCTGACGCTTCAATGGCGACAGGCTGCCTTTCGTTGACCACCTCGGAAACGCTCTGGCGCACCAGGTACAGATTAATCACCGCCTGCAACGTAATGATTGCGAGAACGGTCCAAATGACGCCAAAACCAAAGCGCATTTTTTGTTTAATCGTGAGTTTTTGTAGAAATGCGTGCATATCCGTTCAGTTCACATTTTTTTGACAAAGAATTTTACTGCACTTCTTTCAAGCAAGGTAAGTGCCAATACCATTCTTAAACAAGGGAAATCATGATTAAAAAGCGGGAATGGCTTCGCCGTCGCCGCGTTTTTCAGGCAGGGCTAACGTTGCGGATAATTACCCCGCGCAATCAGTCCGCCGTCAATCGTCAGAATCGAGCCCGTCATCCACGCAGCGGCGTCAGACAGTAGATACGCCGTGGCTTCGCCCATCTCCTCGGTTTTGCCGTAACGCCCCAGCGGCATACGCTGACACCACTGGGCTTCGATCTGCGGTTGCGACAGAATCGCCAAGGTACGTTCAACCGGCACCACGCCCGGTGCCAATCCATTGACACGAATGCCATAC
Source organism: Thiotrichales bacterium (assembly GCA_014763835.1). GTDB lineage: Bacteria > Pseudomonadota > Gammaproteobacteria > Thiomicrospirales > Thiomicrospiraceae > Thiomicrorhabdus. The sequence goes on along the minus strand of JACXUQ010000222.1, from coordinate 455 downwards.
TGCCCCCACTCCACCGCCTGTACCTTGGTGATGGCGTCCAATCCCGCCTTAGAGGCGGCATAGGCGGAAAACCATTCGCAGGTCGCCTGGCCGTGAATACTGGTGTTATTGACAATTGCCCCGCTCCGTTTCGCCTCCATACAGGCCTGTGCAAAGGCGGTGCTCAACAGATAAGGGGCCTGCAGATTCACCGCCAGGGTAGCGGCAAATTTATCCCCTGACACATCCTTAAGCGACGTCGATTTGGTCACAATCCCCGCATTATTCACCAAACCGTCCAGCCCATCAAAGCAGGACCCGGCCTGTTCAAAAAATTCGGGCAAATCTTCCAGCCGACTGAAGTCGCAACGCAATACCTGCGCTTCGGCCCCCAGTTGTGTGACCTGCTGCAAGGTGTTTTCGATGCCGTTTGCATTGCGATTGTAATGCAGCACCAGACGGCACCCCTCGCGCGC
>JACXUQ010000221.1 GCA_014763835.1 Thiotrichales bacterium | reverse complement strand
TGGATTACATCCGTAAGGCGAAAGTGGCACATGGTGAAGCGGGGGGGATCACCCAGCATATCGGTGCTTACCATGTAGATACCGACAAAGGTGGTGTTACGTTTATCGATACTCCGGGTCACGCCGCCTTTACGGCCATGCGTGCGCGTGGTGCCAAGGTCACTGACGTGGTCGTGGTCGTGGTTGCGGCCGACGATGGTGTAATGCCGCAAACCAAAGAAGCTATCCAGCACGCTAAAGCGTCTGGTGTCGGCATGGTGGTCGCCGTCAACAAGATGGATAAAGAAACCGCCAATATGGACCGCGTCATGCAGGAAATGACTAACGAAGAGGTCATTCCGGAAGCGTGGGGTGGTAATGTTCAGTTTGTGCCTGTTTCGGCTAAGACCGGTTTGGGTATCGATGAGCTCTTGGATGCGATCTCTTTGGAAGCGGAAATGTTGGAGCTGGAAGCGCCGACAGAAGGTCATGCCAAAGGTGTGGTCATCGAATCGCGCCTGGATAAAGGCCGCGGTCCGGTTGCGACCGTATTGGTTCAGTCCGGTACTTTGAAGAAAGGCGATATCGCGCTGTGCGGCATGGAATACGGTCGTGTACGTGCGCTGATCAGCGATTCCGGTGAACTGGTGGACGAAGCGGGTCCTTCGATTCCGGTCGAGATCTTGGGTCTGTCGGGTGTGCCGGCTGCCGGTGACGAGATGATTACCGTCGATAGCGAACGTAAGGCACGTGAAGTCGCCACGTTCCGTCAAGGTAAGTTCAAAGAACTGAAGATTGCACGTCAGCAGAAAGCCAAACTGGACAATATGTTCAACAAGATGGCGGAAGGTGACGTTCAGAACATCAACATCATCCTGAAGGCTGACGTACAAGGTTCGATCGAAGCGATTACCGATGCGTTGGTGAAACTGTCTACCGACGAAGTGAAGGTACAGGTCATCTCCAGCGGTGTGGGCGGGATTTCCGAAACCGACGCTAACCTGGCGATCGCTTCCGATGCGCTGATTGTCGGTTTCAACGTGCGTGCTGACGGTTCTGCGAAACGTATTATCGACAACGAAGGTATCGCGCTGAAATACTACAGCATCATCTATGAAATCGTGGATGATGTGAAGCAGGCCATTGAAGGCAAGCTGGCACCGGAGTTCCGCGAAGATATCGTCGGTGTGGCTGAAGTGCGTGAAGTCTTCAAAGCGCCTAAGATCGGCTCGATCGCGGGCTGTATCATCTCTGAAGGGGTGGTGAAACGTAACAATCCTATTCGTGTACTGCGTAATAACGTGGTGATTTACGAAGGGGTATTGGAATCGTTGCGCCGCTTTAAAGATGACGTCAATGAAGTTAAGAGCGGTATCGAGTGTGGTATCGGCGTTAAAGACTACAATGACGTGCGTGTTGGCGACCAGATCGAGTGTTACGAGCGCGTTGAAATCAAGCGTAGTCTGGACTAAGACGCGATTTGATTCGTCAAAAAAATCGTTCAAAAAACTCAACAGGCCGGGTAATAAGTCTGGGTTGTTGAGGCCAAGAATGTCAAAATGCTCCGTTTGGGGCATTTTCACTTTTTGTGCATGTCATTTTGCGCAAAATAAATGAAGGAATTCAAAAGATTATGAGTCAACAAGGTGTAAGCCGTCCGACCCGGGTGGCGCAAGAGATTAAAAAGACCTTGGCCGATCTGTTATTGCGTGAGGCCAAAGACCCGCGCTTCCAGAAAATCAGTCTGACCGAGTGCAAGATCAGCAAGGATTTGAGTATTGCCACCATCCACTTCGCGTTGATGGGACACAATCAGGATGATCCGGAAGTTCAGGATGTGCTGCAGGCGCTTGAAAAAGCCACTGGTTTTCTGCGTACCGAATTGGGAAGTCGTTTGCGACTGCGAATTGTGCCGCATTTGCGCTTCCATTACGATTCCGTACCGGAACACGTCGCCTATATCGAAGACTTGATTAACCGTGCACTGAATAAGCAGTAATGGCCAAGCAAACTAAGCCACAATTCCGCCGTCCGCCGCGCGAGAACATTCACGGCATTATTCTTCTGAATAAGCCGGTGGGCGTCTCCTCCAACGGTATTTTGCAGCAGGTTGTGCGCCTGTTTAACGCCAAAAAAGGCGGGCATACCGGTGCTTTGGATCCGTTTGCCAGCGGTTTGTTGCCGATTTGTCTGGGGGAAGCGACCAAGGTTTCCGGTCTATTGCTGGAAGCGGACAAGCGTTATACCGCCACCCTGAAACTCGGCGAATGTACCGACACCGGCGATACCGAAGGCGAGGTGGTGGAAACGCAAGCAGTGCCGGCGCTAACGGCAGAAAAAATCGAGCAGGTCTTGGCGCAATTTATGGGTGAAAGCGAGCAGGTGCCGCCGATGTATTCGGCGCTCAAATTTCAAGGCAAGCCGCTCTACCATTATGCACGCCAAGGCATTGAGATTGAGCGCTCGGCAAGAAAAATCACCATTAGCGCCTTGAATCTGATCTCGTTCGATCAGCAGCAGATTGTATTTGATGTGCTCTGCTCAAAAGGCACTTATGTACGCACCTTGGGTGAAGATATCGCCAAAGCGTTGGGTACCGTCGGGCATCTGACGGCGCTGCACCGTACCCAGACAGGCAGCCTTAAAGGCGATGATATGCTCACCATTGAGCAGATCGAAGCACAGGGCAAGGCGTGTCTGTTGCCGCTGGATATTGCCTTGCAACATTTGCAGCGCATCAATTTGAATGCCGCTGAAATCGCTGCGGTGAAAATGGGACAAAAGGTGAATCGTCCGCAACCCGAAACGGATTTGGTGCGTTTTTACGACGAAAACGGCACCTTCTTTGCTGTGGGTGAATGGTTGCATGATGTTCGAATTCTAAAACCCAAACGCGTTTTTAATCTGGATGACGCAGAAGTGGATCGCGCAGTGGCGGAGAACGCCTGATGTTATTTTCCAAAGCCGACGGTATTCTGGATTTACGTGATTGGGACGATTATAAAGCCGCACATATCGTCGACTCCACCTGGATGCCGTGGGAAGAGCTGGGTGAATCGATGAACGAGTTGCCGGCGGCACCGGCACGCTTTTTTCTGGTCGGGGCATTTGAGGTGATTGAGTTGTGCACGGTGTTGCTCGATAGCAAGGGCTATGACGTTAGCGGTTCGTTGATTGTAAATCGG
>JACXUQ010000220.1 GCA_014763835.1 Thiotrichales bacterium | reverse complement strand
CGGCTTGGAGGCCGACTCCACCGGTGTTCGGGTGATATCAAAATAAGGGCCGAAACCGCACTCCTTCAAGACCTCATCCAAACCACGGCGACTCTTACCGGTGGCAATCGCCAGCTTGACCCCCATATTCTTCAGACTGAACAGCATCGCTTCCGCCCCTTCAAACGACTCCATCGCCACCTCACACTCATGCAGAAACGACTGCGTGTAGGATTGCGCCATCGCTTGCACCTGCTCCTCGGTCGCATCGGGATACAACCCCTGAATCGCCTTATCGAGACTTAAACCGATAATCTGCTTGGACTCATGCGCCGATAATACCGGCAAACCGCAACGTTCAGCCGCCGCCTGAATGGAGGCGACAATACGCGCCTCGGAGTTCATTAAGGTGCCATCCCAATCGAAAATAACCAACCGATACTTTTTCACAGTCACATCCAATCCACTACCCCTCTACCCGGCCTGTCGAGTTTTCCGACAGCACCGCAATAATTTTTTCAAAATCCGGCCACAAAGGTGCTTCAATCAACATCCATTGTGCCGTGACAGGATGCGTGAACCCTAAAAACTGCGCATGCAATGCCAGACGTTTCATACCCAACGGACGGTAACGCTTATTGAACTCACGATCACCGTATTTATCATCCCCCAGTAGCGCACAGCCCTGCGAAAGGGCATGCACACGAATCTGATGGGTGCGGCCGGTTTCCAACTTCACCGACACCAGGTCGCAGCCGTTCAAATGCTTTTCAACGGTAAAGTAGCTCACCGAAGGCTTACCGTCCGCGGCCACAGAGACATGCCAACCACCGTCCGGCAGATGCTCCTTCTTCAACGGCAAATCCACCTTATGTTTGCGCTTGGGCCACTGCCCGGAAACAATCGCCAGATAGCGTTTTTCAAACTGATTATCGCGAATCTGCTGTTGCAGCGCCTTTAATACGGACGCTTTCTTGGAAACCAAGAGACAACCGGAAGTATCGCGATCAATGCGGTGCACCAACTCCAGGCGTTTGGCCAGTGGACGCAACTGACGCACCACTTCGATCAACCCCCACTCGACACCGCCACCACCATGCACCGCGACACCGGCCGGTTTGTTAATCACCATCAGGTCGTTGTCTTCGTAAAGGATATTTTCCTCAATGCGCTTTAATTGCCCGACTGGAATCTCGTCTGGCGCCAACACCTTAGCCTCCGGCACCACAACCGGCGGAATGCGCACCACATCGCCCTCACGCAAACGATCCGATGCTTTGGCACGCCCTTTATTGACACGCACCTCACCCTTGCGAATAATCCGGTAAACCAAAGTCTTAGGCGCTTTTCTTAGAAAACGCATCAGAAAATTATCAAGCCGCTGCCCCTCATCCTCAGAGGTCACCGCCACCATCTGCACCTTGGCCGAAGGCGCTTTTTGTTCTTTCATATCACTCTCTTAAACATTCGGAATGACACTTATATCATCCGCAAAATCCCAATTCAGCCTGGCTGTTAATCGGGCTGTTAATTAAATGTGCATAAGTTTACCCGTTAGTGCAGAAGATGTCATTGCATGACACCAAAATGAGTGATATATTTGCGGGGCTTATTTTGTAAGCAATGGTTAGAGATGGCACAACTCAAAACTGTGCAAGGAATTTTACGACGCCTGTTGGATTTTACTTTTAAAATTCAACATTTTAGTAACCACATCAAAAACACATCTTACAGACGATACAGCGATCAAGCGCGCTCTCATTCGCCCATTACGGCCAAAAAAGCGCGCGGCAAAAATCAATGGGCGCAGCTTCTTTCATTTTTACAAGCCATAAGACGCTCAGTTGATGACACGGGACACAGTGATTTACCACGGTAAGCCCCCAAAATTCCAATACCAGAGTAGCTTGTTTTACCACTCTGAAAAAGGAAACTGGCTAGAGCTTGAGCACAAAACAATAAAATGACTCAAGCTCGATAACAGTGTTGTACAAATCAAGTTGGCCAAGCCAACCGGAAGCCGCCGGCCCCTAAAGAGGCAACCGCTCGGGGAGAAACAGCGCAGGATTGATTCAAAGCTGAATCAAACAGGACGAAAACGCCCCTGACGCCACGCCGCCGCTTTACCGCACACAAAGACAACAATTGCCAGCCACAGGCCTACCCGCTTTATGTAAATCGCCCCGTTACTCTGCTCGTCGTATCCTCTGGATGTTGTTTAACAACTTAAAGAGAACTGCATGAAAAGAATGCTGATAAATGCGACTCAGCCTGAAGAGCTGCGCATTGCCCTGGTCGATGGACAGACCTTGTATGACCTAGATGTCGAAACCCCACACCATCAAAAGAAAAAGGCCAACATCTACAAAGGCCGTATCACCCGCATCGAACCCAGCCTGGAAGCCGCTTTCGTAGACTATGGCGCTGAACGCCACGGTTTCCTGCCTTTCAAAGAAGTCGCTGACGAATATTATCCTGACAGCAAGCCCGAATCCGGCCGCTTTACCATTAAAGATGTGCTCAAAGAAGGCCAGGAAGTCATCGTACAGGTGCAAAAAGAAGAGCGCGGGAACAAGGGTGCGGCCCTGACCACGCAAATCACGCTGGCCGGCCCTTATACGGTAATGATGCCGAACAACCCGAAAGCCGGCGGGATTTCACGTCGCATCGAAGGCGAAGACCGTTCGGAAATCCGCGACGCCCTGCGTGATCTAGATATTCCGGAAGGCATGGGGATGATTATCCGCACAGCAGGTGTCGGCAAAAGCGCCGAAGAACTGCAATGGGGTGTGAACTACCTGATTCAGCTGTGGGATGCCATCCTCAAGGCCGCCAACGACCGCCCCGCGCCATTCCTGGTTCACCAGGAGTCGGACATCGTCACCTTGGCGATCCGCGACTATCTGCGTCAGGACATTGGCGAAGTCCTCATCGACGACATGGATACCTTCCACCGCGCGCGCGAATTTATCCAACTGGTTATGCCGCAACAGGTCTACAAGGTTAAACCTTACCAAGACAAAGTGCCCTTATTCACGCGCTACCAGATCGAATCACAAATCGAATCGGCCTACCAACGTGAAGTCAAACTGCCTTCCGGCGGTGCGATTGTTATCGACATCACCGAAGCCCTGACCGCGATCGACATCAACTCTAGCCGCTCGACCAAGGGCGGCGACATTGAAGA
>JACXUQ010000219.1 GCA_014763835.1 Thiotrichales bacterium | reverse complement strand
TTGAAGGCGTTTTTCATCTTACAACCCTTATGTGTGCTGCTCATCGTGTCCAAACTCTAAATGTCATCCGAGAAAGGCTAAAAAACAACCAGGCCTGCCGAGTGATTTCAACCTCGTTAATTGAAGCGGGAGTCGATGTTGACTTTCCATGTGTTATGCGTGCCGAAGCTGGACTGGATTCCATTGCCCAGGCCGCTGGGCGCTGTAACCGTGAGCGCTTAAAAACCAAAGAAGACAGTCATGTTTGGGTGTTCAAGTCACCCGACTGGAATGTGCCGCCAGAATTGAACGGCTTGGCGGCAGGTATGCGCTCGGTGTTTCGTCGCGGTTATGACAATTTGCTGGGGCAAGAGGCGATTAAAGACTATTTTTCGGAAGTTTATTGGCGCAAGGGCGATGAGCTGGATCAAAAGCGGTTAATGAAAATGCATCAGGATCACGCGCCTAAAATGACCTTTCCTTTTCAGACCATTGCGAAAGAGTTTCGGATGATCGAAAGTTTTATGCAGCCCATTTTTGTGGCGTTTGACGAGGAAGCAGAATCTTTATTGGCACAGCTTAATACAACGTATGAAGTCGGTAAGTTATTGCGAAAACTTCAGCCGTATATTGTGCAAATTCCTCACAAAGGGTTTGAGGCATTACAGATGGCGGGAGCGATACAGACGATTGCGCCGCATCGGTTTGAAGATCAGTTTTGGGAATTGATTAACCAAGATATTTACGATAAAGAGTTTGGCATCAGTTGGAATGATCCGACTTTTATCAAAGCAGAAAGTTCAGTTATTTAGTCGCCGCTTGGCGTGGATCAATAGAGGAGAAAATAATAATGGCTTATGGCATTAAATTGCATGTTTGGGGTGATTACGCCTGCTTTACGCGCCCAGAAATGAAGGTGGAGCGGGTATCGTATGACGTGATAACGCCTTCCGCCGCGCGCGGTATTTTAGAAGCAATTCACTGGAAACCTGCCATTCGTTGGGTCGTAGATCGAATCCATGTTTTAAAGCCGGTGCGTTTTGAATCGATTCGGCGCAATGAGTTGGGAAATTGCAAAATTTCATCTTCTAAAGTTAGCGGCGCGATGAAGCGTAAGACTACGCAAGATTTATATTTTTTGATTGATGAAGGCGATAATCGCCAGCAACGTGCAACAACGTTATTGCGCGATGTAGGCTACGTTATAGAAGCACACTTTGAGCTGACTGATAAAGCCGGTGCTGAGGATTCGGTTGGCAAGCATTTGGATATTTTCAATCGTCGTGCACGAAAGGGACAGTTTTTTCACCAACCGTGCTTGGGTAATCGGGAGTTCCCTGCCTATTTTTCACTGATCGAAACGGATAATGATTTTCCCGTTTCCGATTTAGCTGATGAATCCAAAGATTTGGGTTGGATGTTACATGATATTGATTTTGCGAATAACGCCGAACCGAAGTTCTTTAGAGCCGAGTTAAAGCAAGGCGTGATTGAAGTTCCCCCTTTTAATGCACGGGAGGTGTTGTAATGATTTTAACCGCCTTAACTGAATACTATGATCGTTTGGCGAATGCCAAAGAAGGTGCAAAAGTACCAGCATTTGGATTTAGCGAAGAAAAGATCAGTTACATTCTTGTCCTATCAAAAGAAGGTGATTTAGTTGATATTGTGCCTAACTTAACGGCAGACAAAAAACCTCAGCCTAAGTTTATATCTGTGCCCAGGCCAGAAAAAAGAACGTCGGGCATAAAGCCAAATTTTTTGTGGGATAAAACAGCCTATGTATTAGGCATGGCAACACCAAAAGACAAAAAAAGTGATGCCTTATTTGAGCTTTCGCTAGCTACTTTTGAAGCATTCAAGAAATATCACCTTGATGTTTTAAATAATGCGGTTGATCCAGCTTTAAAAGCGTTATCTTTATTTTTGCAAAATTGGAATCCTGAAAATGCCGACCTTACAATCCTAAAACCAGAGATGCTGGATACCAATGTTGTTTTTCAGTTGGATGGTGAACGGCAGTATATCCATGAATCACAAGAGGCAAAGACACTTTGGGCGTTATTGTTAAAGTCCGATGACGCTCAAGAAACCATTTGCCTGATTACAGGCAAGCAACTACCCATTTCTAGGTTACATCCTTCCATTAAAGGCGTTTCCGGTGGTCAAAGTTCAGGTGTATCGATTGTTTCATTCAACAAGGAATCATTTGAATCGTACGGGAAAGAACAGGGTATGAATGCCCCTGTATCTGAACAAGCCGCTTTTGCCTATACAACAGCCTTAAATTACTTGTTACGCCGAGAAAATAAGCAAACCATTATCTTAGGTGATACCACACTCGTTTTTTGGGCGCAGGCCGATGATTCCAAGCACGCTCAGCAAGCCGAATCCTTGTTTATGAATTTCTTTAATCCGACCTACGTGTCAGATGAGTCTGAAACGGCTCAGCTGTATGCAGAAATCGAAAAACTGGCAAAGGGAAGACCCTTATCTGAAATTGCACCCGATCTTGACCCAAAAACCCAGTTTTTTATTTTGGGATTAGCGCCGAATGCCGCACGTCTTTCCATTCGCTTTTGGCTGCAAACCGAGTTTGGTCATATTCAACAAAGGCTGGCCGAGCATTTCCAAGATTTAGCGCTAGATCCATTGCCCTGGAAAACGCCACCTTCAACTTGGAGTCTGTTAATGCAACTTGCACCGCATCGAGAAGGGCAAAAGCCCAAAATGGAAGATGTACCAAGTCATTTAGCTGGCGAACTGATGCGTTCTATTTTGACAGGGCAGCGTTATCCCAGAGCCATTCTTGCACAGGTGTTAGCGCGTTTTCGCGCTGATGGTCATATTAGCGACTTACGCGTCGCGTTGGTGAAGGCCGTTTTACAAAGAGAGTTTAGAAAACAATTAACCAAAGAGGAGATCCCTATGAGTTTGGACGAATCCAATACCAATCCTGCTTATTTGCTAGGCAGGCTGTTTGCTGTTCTAGAAAACATTCAGCGCATTGCGCTAGGTGACAAGGTAAATGCCACGATTGCAGACAAATATTACGCCTCGGCTTCAACGGTGCCTTATTCGGTGTATCCACGACTGTTGGCAGGCAGTAAGCATCATCTGTCTAAAGTTCGTAAAGAAAAACCAGGCCTGGCATTTAATTTGGAAAAAGAAATGGGGCAAATTATGGG
>JACXUQ010000218.1 GCA_014763835.1 Thiotrichales bacterium | reverse complement strand
AAACCACACGGTGAACAGGCGGTCCATAAGGCCTTTGCGGCTGAACCAACCGGTATTGTTAACCGCGCTTTCCAGCAGCTGTTTGGTATTGTTTGCAGTGTTGATTGAAGTCTGGCTAATGCTCATGGGGCTACCTTTGAATGCCGTTAAAGTCTGTTTCGGCTATGTTAAAAAGGCAGTTTTAAGGCTTTATGAAGCTTGTGTAACAGCTTTGTGAAGCAGGATGGGGAAAGGCGGTTTTTATAACGGTTTTGTGACAGCGAGATGGGCTTGAACCCGGCCTGTTCGGTTTTTAAACAGGCCGGGTTGGCGTCGGGATTCAGCGCAACAGCAGCTTGCAGAGCGAATAGAGCGTGTCGTACAGCAGAACCGGTGCCTGCTGCATGGCGTCGATTTCATGCATGGGCGCGTTCATAATACTGAACAGGCCGGCAAACTCGGGCAGTTCGGCCGGCGAGCAGCCAAGCGCGCCGCAAATCCCCAGCGTGGGAATGCCGTGTTCTTGTCCTAACTGTGCCAGACGCATCGGCAGTTTGCCGAAACGGGTCTGTTCGTCGATGCGGCCTTCCCCGGTGATGATCCAGTCGGGTTGTTCCTCTGCCAATAAACGGTTGAGTTGCAGGCCCGATTCCAGTACCTCGAAGCCCGGCGTCACCTCGGCGCCGAGCAGGCCGATAAAGCCGCCCGCCATGCCGCCCGCCGCACCCGCTCCGGGCAGGTTGCGGATGTCGTTGGAGGTGGCCTGTTGAATTTTATCGGCCAGATTGCTCAGGCCGCTTTCGAGCAAGGCAAAGTTGTGTTCGTTGACCCCTTTTTGCGGTCCGAAAACCGCCGTGGCGCCTTGTTCCCCCAATAACGGATTGGTGACGTCGCAGGCCAGTTGCCATTTGATGTCGCGCAGATGGGCTGGAATCTCACCGATGCAGGCGAGGTCGCGCAGGCTCTGGCCGCCGAGGTTAATGGGTTGGCCTTTGTCATCCAGCAAGGGAATGCCCAAGGCCTGCAATGCACCGGCGCCACCGTCGTTGGTGGCCGAACCGCCGAGACCGATAATTATTTTCTGTGGCTTGAGTCTCAGTGCCTCCAGAATCAGCTGGCCGGTGCCGTAAGTATGGGTTTGCAAGGGGTTGCGCTCTTCATGGCGGATTTTGGGCAGCCCGCTGGCCTGCGCCATTTCGATGATGGCGGTGCGGCTGTCAGGCTGCCAGCCAAAGATCGCCTTGGTTTTACGGCCGAGCGGATTGGCCACCCAGACACTGTGTTTTTCCGCCAGACCGGCAGTGACGAAGCTGTCGACAAAGCCTTCGCCGCCGTCGGACATGGGGCGCGAAAACACCTGCGCATCAGGCGCCAATTCATGGATGACAGCGGTGGCGATCTCGCAGAACTGGATGGCGCTCAAAGAGCCTTTAAAGCTGTCGGGGGCGAGCAGAATTTTGGTCATAAGCGATGCACCGTTGATTAGGCGTTTTTCCATTTAATGGAGCAGCCCATGCTCGGAATCTGTTCCAGCGGGCCCTGGCCGGTTTGTGCCACCAGTTTCATGGCTTCGAGCAGGTCGCGGCGTACGCCTTCCGGGGCGGTTTCTTTGCGCGATTCATCGAGGCGGCCGCGGTATTGCAGTTTAAGCTCGGCGTTGTAACCGAAAAAGTCGGGCGTGCAGACCGCGCCGTAGGCTTTGGCAACTTCCTGTGTTTCGTCGATGACATAGGGGAATGGGAATTGCCAAAGCTCGGCAATCTTTTTCATATTGTCGAAGGAATCCTCAGCGTATTCGTTAGGGTCGTTGGACATGATGGCGATGCTGTTGATGCCGAATTCGTCGCGCAAAATGCGGGTGTCTTCAACCAGACGTTTGTGAATGGCTTTCACGTAGGGACAGTGGTTGCAGATAAACATCACCAGCAGACCGTTCGGACCTTTGGCTTTTTCGAGCGTCCATTGCCGGCCGTCAATGCCGAGCAGATTAAAGTCGATGGCGGGCGTGTCGAATTCGCAAACAGGGGTGGTTAAGCTGACCATGCTGTCTCCTTGAAACGGTATGTGGGTTTAGGGTGTGATTAGATACGTTTCAGTATGCGTGAAGGCCGCTGGGGTTGCAAGTTTGTCAATAGGGCAGCAGAGGGATGGAGAGGATGAGGGGCGGATAGGGCAGTGCTGGATTAACAACACTGCCGTTGGTTGGGCGGTTTAGTTTGGTTGCGGTTCTACGCTTACCATTTACTTGTAGGCATGCCAGCTGGCATACCCCAGCAGTGGCATGACCACGATCATCAACAGTCCGCCGGTGACAACACCGAGTGAGAAGAGAATGCCGATGGTCAAGGCCCACAACGCCATGGTGCCTTTGTTTTCCATGGTCACCTGAAAGCTGACAATCATGGCATTGAGCGCATCGACTTTATCGTCTTGCAACAACAACGGAATGGTCACCACGCTGATGGCAAACACAAAGGCACCGAGTACCGCACCGATCAGGCTGAAGGCAATCAGGAATTGAATGCCGGCTTCCGACAGCAGAAACCCCATAGTGCCCATTTCGGGATTAACGATCACCAAGGATTGCGACTTGACCACGGCTGCAATCAGTGGCGTGATGCGCGACCAGATGGCGATAATGATGCCCAGTGCCAGGGCATAGAGGGCAAAATTAGTGGTATTGCTCCGCCAGGCGAGCAATGAGCGGTTAAGGTCGGGGTACTCGTGCTTTTCGACGTTTTGCGCAATGGCGTAGAGGCCGGTGGCAAGAAACGGGGCGATCATCACAAACGAGGTCGCGACGGTGAACATCAGAAACGGCGAGTCGCGGAAAGCCGCAAGGGTTAACAGTACAAAGAGTGTAGTGGCCGCACCATAAAACAGCGAGGCGACCGGCGCGTTGGCCATGTCAATCCAGCCTTGTTTGAGTCAGTGGGCGATGCGGCTGGCGGATATTTCGGTTGAAATAATATGCTCACCGTTGCTGGTGAAGTGATCGTGCTTGGCATGCGTGATAATGGTTTCCATGATAAACCTCCTATCAACTTCGGATAATAAGCAGCGCAGTAAATGGCTGCATTGATAGTCAGTTCAATACTTGAGAGAGCTTTGCACGAGGTGGCTACACGAATAAAAATGGTTAAAAATAGCCTGATTTTTGTTGAAAAACTTGCTAATAGCGAGCTATTGGCTGCGTTT
>JACXUQ010000217.1 GCA_014763835.1 Thiotrichales bacterium | reverse complement strand
CCATGCGATTGGCATAGCCAAAAACAAAGTATCCAGTCTTGGCAGGTCAAATCCTTCGCCTACATATTTTCCTGTTGCGACGACAACTTGAGCCGATTGAAGATGATTGTCAGCGTTCTTGCGTTCGGCAGCTTTCATGGCGCCTTTGAGTACGACAGTGCTTATACCCATCTTGGTAAGTTTTGAGTGTATGTACTCTGCGTGCTCTCTACGCTCTGTAAGGACTAACGGGTGCCCGCCATTTCGAACACACTGAGAGGCGTCTGAGACTATTTTTGACGTGCGCTGTCCATTATCGGCGAGCCAGCGATAGGCATCGCTTATTTTTGGGCGCTCATCTGTTTTTATTAGCTCAGCTGGCGGTATATCGTAGAACTGATGAATCATTACGGTTTGAGTAAATTGCTCATCAGGGCTTTGTTTCACTTTATAGCGAATGGGCCCTGCCGCCATAAAAATGATCTTCTGATGGCCATCTTGTCGCTCTGGCGTTGCTGTTAGGCCCAATACATATTTTGCTCTTACCTCGTTGAGTACCATTTCAAACCTTGGCGCAGACAGATGGTGGCATTCATCAACAATAATGTGGCCGTAGTCTTGGATGAGAGGCGTGATGGAGTTGTCTTTTTTATTAACCAAGCTTTGGTAGGTGGCAATGTCGATAATGCCACTCGGCTTTCTTTTACCCCCGCCTATACTGCCAATGGTTACTTCTGGTAGGAACGTGCGTAATCGCTCTTGCCACTGCTCAAGCAGTTGTCGGCTATGAACCAGTATTAGGGTATTTACTTTGCGTTTTACGATCATGCCAATAGCAGTAACCGTTTTTCCAAATGCGGTCGGCGCATGCAAAATACCGAAGTCATGTTTAGATATTGCGGCCACTGCGTCTCGCTGGTTCTTTCGCAAAGTGAACTCAGGGGTAAGTTTTAATAATGGTTTGCCGGTTTCACGCTTATCGTCAAACAGTGGCGAAATATTGTGCTCTTGTAGCAAAGCAATCGCGTCATCGAGACAGCCTCGCGGTAGTGCTAGATAACCGTTTTCAATACGAGCACAGGAAATAAACCTTGGAATGCCATGGGTTGAAAAGCGCAACGCTTGTGTTTTAAAAAACACAGGATTAGAAAAACTAGCTAATCGCTTTAGTCCTGCCAGTAGTGATCCAGGTAACTCGCTCATCAAAAAGTAGATATGGTTGGCCAAGGTAATAGTCACGTTTTTCGGCAAAGACTCTAATTTTATTGGTGTGGCTTTGGCTGTGATTTCCCAAGGTGGGCGGTTATCTGTTAGCCCTTGTTCGGACAGTAATAGGATGTTGGGTGAAATTGTTGTTATGAGTTGATCAATACTCGATTGCGTGAGCGTTTTAAGCTCAGCAAGGTACTGCCATTGATCGTCAATCGCATTCAGGTCACTGTCAACAAAGCAACTACGGCCTGAAAGGCGAGCCTCCTTTTGAAGTGGTAGCGCAATGAGATTACCAAAACCGCCTTCAGGAAGGACATCTTGGTTAGGAAATAGCCTGTCATAGGAGTCAAACGATAGATTTGGAAATATTTCCATGGCTTTATCAAGCAAAGCGAAACCCAGTGCCCGAGCTTGGTTCGCTGGGATATTGGTTTCAAAAAAGATCCATAAGTGCGCCCCGTTGCCAGAACGCGAGATTTCTATCGCGTGCGGAATATCAAACGCTTGGCACGCTTTAGACATTGCTTTGACTTCTTCTTGCCAACAGCCCTTGTCAAAATCGGCGGCTAACAAATAGCACGAATTATCTTTCAGTAAGGGATACAGCCCCACCACTTGTTGACCGGCAAGGTGCCTGTAAATAATGCGCTCGTTTAGTTCGCTAAACTTTCGGTGTGAACAGTCTTGGCATTTAATGCGGGGTTTGTTGCAAACCCCGTTTACCCATTCATTATCACAGGCTACGGAATATCCACTGCGGCCTTGTTGATTTTGCCAACGATTGGCAAAGATATCCTCTCTTCCACGAAATCGTTGTTTGAACAGGGCGACCTTTTGTTCTGGCGTGAATGTCTGTACTGAACGCTCGTTTTGAGCCCTACGCAAAGCCTCTCTTAATGCGAGAAGCTGCTGCTTTTCGTTTTCAAGCTCAGCTAGCCTGTTATCAATAGCCGAAATGTTTGGGTAGCGAGCGTCATTCATGACAACATAATTTTTATGTGCAGCACTATGACGCGCGAACTTGCGGCGGTTTGATCAGCGACTCTGCTGGAATACCTAGCCCTTCATGAAGTTTCCAAATCATTTTTAGCGTGAGTGACCGCTTATGGTTTAGGATTTCATAAACACGATTGCTTTTACCTATCATGGGTTCAAGATCTTTAACCGTTAAGCCTTTGCGCTCCATCTCAAACTTTATTGCCTCAACAGGGTCTGGCAAATCCATTGGGAAATGCTTTGCTTCGTAGGCTTCAACTAACGTAACCAAAATGTCCAGCTTTTCGCCTTCGACGGTATCAGGCTCCGCCATCATTAGGTTTTCGATATCGTTTAATGCCGCGCGGTAGTCGGCATCTGTTTTAATAGGTCTGATGTCCATTATATACCTCTTGTTACTACCTTTTGGCTTCAAATCGTTTGCACATCAATTTTATCGTATTGCGCATGGCTGCCGATAAACCGTATGTAAACCACCTTGTAGGCATAATTGATCCAAACAACTAACCGGTATTTATTACCGGCAATGTTAAACACGACACGCCCATCTTTGAGGATGCTGGCATTTCTAAAGTCCTGTTTTACATCCGCCGGTGATCCCCAATCAGCGTTTAATGCATGCCTATACCACGCTAAAGTTGGCTCTTTCGCGTCAATGTATTCTGGGCTGTCTTCCCAAAATGTTTTTAAGGTTGATAGTGCGATAATTCTCATAAACAGATCTTAGTCCCATATTGGGACTTTTGCAAGTTTATAGTTTGATTGACTGAAAGGAGTTGTTGGCACGGCCCCCAATTGCCCCATTCCTTGGGGCAGTGTAATTTCCTCTTATTCACCCTCTAAAGCTCGGCATATCAAGTGTTGCCCCATTGTCCCAACTGCCCACGGTAAGTGAGTAAATGGGGGCTGCTAGTTTCGCCTGATGGGCTTTTTCGGCATGCGGCTGCGTTTGCCATCGAAAAAGGCCAATACTCTGAACCAATAGAGTGATTCTTCATA
>JACXUQ010000001.1 GCA_014763835.1 Thiotrichales bacterium | reverse complement strand
ACTTGCTAATAGCGAGCTATTAGCTGCGTTTTCCGCCTCAACCAGCCAATTTTTTCCTCATTTTTATTTCGCGCCCCACTCGTGCAAAGCTCTCTATAAGACAAACTTGCCTACCCGGCCTGTTGAGTTTTCTCGCCGCAATTTTCCGGCAACACCGGAGAACAAGCTTAGTCTGCTACCCGCTTTTCGGGTAAAGACATAGAGGATGTGGTTATTTCATAGAGATACAAACGCGTCTGACGACGATCGCTTAGCTCCCACACCTGCGACGGTTCCACGCCGGGTACTGCAAAACTATTGCTGACAAAGACACTTCCCGCACGCATCTCCTGCTGCACTTTATGCCACAGTTTAGGCATCGGTTCCGGCGACAAAAAGGCGTAGACCACATCAAACCCGCTCAAATCGGTCTTCCATAAATCCTGAGCACGGACCTCACCGCCGCGCCACCACACATGCAAACGCGAAATAAAATAGGGCAAAGGCGCGGTTTCCACCCCCAGGGAGTGCTCAATTTGGGGCAATCGACTCATATAAACAACATTGCCAGCCAAGCCGCAGCCTAAATCAACAAAGCGCTGTTGCACACCCTGCTGCCCGAACCGCTCTTCAGCCAACACTTTTAAAGCCTGCCGTGTCACCGAGTTGGTCAAATACAACGGTACCCGCTCCTTATTGACATTCGCAAACACCAGCCAGAGCAATACAAAAATTAACAGACTGAGCCAGGGATTGACCTGCAACAACGAGGCGCCATACAACCCAAGCGGCAGTAAAAACTGGATCCAACGCCACCACACCGGCAGGCGCCAACTCAGCGCCGCCGCCAAGCCCGCTTGCATCAGCACCAATACCCAGACGGAATAAGGCGGCGTGAACACATGGCGCAGCAGATAGACAGCTATCGCCAAAACGCTCAATGCCACAAACTGCAGCAACAAGGCCCGAAACAGTTTACCCACACCACCCTCAAACAATCTGCACCACCATAAAGCAAAGAAGCACCATTTAGTTTCAAACTTAAATCACAAAGCAATAAAAAAACAATAAAAACCAATCAAAAACATCACATCTAATTGATTTTAATAGGCATTTAAAAGATTTGGCACATTAAGTGTTTTAAGCTAAGCGAAACACTATATCCATCAAATCAGAGAGGTTAGTATGAAACTGGTTGTTGCAATTATCAAACCTTTTAAACTCGATGATGTCCGGGAAGCTTTGCACGAAGTGGATGTGCACGGCATGACAGTGACGGAATCGAAAGGTTTTGGCCGTCAAAAAGGCCATACAGAGATCTATCGCGGAGCTGAGTACGCGATTGAGTTTTTACCAAAACTGCGCCTTGAAATCGCGGTTTCTGACGACAAAGTGGATCGCGTGGTTGAAGCCATTGGCGCTGCAGCCCGCACCGGCAAAATCGGGGATGGCAAAATCTTCGTTCTGCCAATTGAACAAGCGGTCCGCATCCGTACAGAAGAAACCGGCGACGTCGCACTATAAGGTCGCACTAAAAAGAGAAATGTGAGGAAAGAATTATGGAACAAATAACGCATCTCAGCTATGCAATGGACACCTTCTACTTTTTGATGTCCGGCGCCCTGGTAATGTGGATGGCAGCAGGTTTTGCCATGTTGGAGGCCGGCCTGGTCCGCGCCAAAAACACCACGGAAATTTTGGCTAAAAACGTCGGCTTGTTTGCCATCGCTTCAATCATGTATATGTTGGTAGGTTACAACATCATGTACGGCGACAGCATCAACAGCTACATCCCGGGCATCAGCTTCCTGCTAGGTGGCGACAATGCCGTGGCAGACGTGCTGGCCAGCAACGGTGAGACATACTATTCAAGCATGTCTGACTTCTTCTTCCAGGTTGTGTTCGTTGCGACTGCTATGTCGGTTGTTTCCGGCGCCGTGGCTGAACGCATGAAACTGATGTCATTCTTCGTGTTCGCGATTGTTATGACTGGCTTCATCTATCCGGTTGAAGGTTTCTGGAAATGGGGCGGCGGGTTCCTTGACGAACTGGGCTTCCTTGACTTCGCAGGCTCAGGTATCGTTCACATGACAGGTGCTGCTGCTGCGTTGGCTGGTGTTATGGTACTGGGCGCTCGTAAAGGCAAATACGGTCCTAACGGTGAAGTACGCGCTATTCCAGGTGCAAACATGCCTCTGGCTGCACTAGGTACCTTCATTCTGTGGTTGGGCTGGTTCGGTTTTAACGGTGGTTCTGAGCTGAAAATCTCTAACATCGAAGAAGCGAATGCCGTTGCAATGATCTTCGTGAACACCAACATGGCTGCTGCCGGTGGCGTAATCGGTGCCTTGTTGATCTCCAAAATCCTGTTCGGTAAAGTTGACTTGTCAATGATCCTGAACGGCGCCTTGGCGGGTCTGGTTGCTATCACGGCTGAACCTTTGACGCCAACACCATTGGCTGCAACATTGATCGGTTTCGTAGGTGGCATGATCGTAGTATTCGCTATCCTGGCAATGGATAACAAACTGAAAATCGACGATCCTGTTGGCGCAATCTCGGTTCACGGTATCGTAGGTATCTGGGGTCTGATCGCGGTAACCTTCACCAATGCCGATGCTTCTTTGATCTCACAGTTGATCGGTACTGCAGTGATCTTCGCTTGGGTATTCATCACTAGCTACATCGTCTGGAGCATTATCAAAGCGGTGATGGGCGTACGTGTCAGTGAAGAAGAAGAGTATGCCGGTGTGGACAAATCAGAATGCGGTATGGAAGCCTACCCCGAGTTCACCAGCAACAAATAACCCTTTCTTAGTCTGAATTACTCCTCGGTAATCAAAGCTTGGCCCCGTTCTCGGGGCCTTTTTTGTTTATCGCAAAAACCTCACAAATTGCGCATCTTGTACAAAAAGCGCAGCCAGTAATCCTTTAAAGTCAACTTGGGTTCAATTGGGTGCGAAAACACCAACAGCACCGAGGTTGTTTGCGGATTGAACAAAGGATGATTGGACCAATCCATGAGATCCTCATAAGCAATACCCGAATCCATCGCAATTAACTGCCAAGGAAAATCCCTGCCGTCGGCTTTTACGCGTGGCCCCTCAAGGGTAAATTCCAACGGCAATTTCTCTTCCAGAATGACCGTTCTGGCTTCACCCGACTCCATCCAGATGCGGATCACCTCTCCGGCTTCCAGCAAGGTTCCGTAAGGCAAAAATTGATAATTCGCATTCAAACTCGTTACCGGATTATCCACCAATGGCGGCCCCTCAGGAAACTTAAACTGACAGTAACCACCTGAACAACAAGACATTTTTAGCTTTCCTCAACACTCAAAAAATCGTAATATATTCAATATATAAACGCATTTTAGAACTGGAGCAAGATCATGGCAATTCAATCCTACGGCTCTATCACTTCCAACAACTACATTTCCAGCATCACGCCCAGCAACAGCCTGGCAACGGGAAGCCGCATCAATCAGGCCGCAGACGACCCGGCCGGTTTGGCAGTGACCACCTCTTTAACGACACAGGTCAATGCACAAGACATGGCTGTGCAAAACGCCAACAACGGCATCGCTCTATTGCAAACAGCTGACGGCGGCGGCCAATCAATTACTCAAAGCGTACTGCGCATGAATGAACTGGCACTGCAAGCCCAGAACGGCACCCTGTCCGACCAGCAGCGCGCCATGCTAAATGTTGAATTTCAGCAGAACCTGGAAAACATCAACACCATTGCCAATAACACCAGTTACAACGGCATCAACCTCCTAAACGCCGATACATCAAGCGTCAATATCGCACTGAATGACAGCAATAACGCGCTGAACCTGCCGAATTTCACAACCGATTCATTGGGACTAAGCGGCTTGGACATCAGCAACTCGGCCAATGCCGCACTCGCGCTGCAAGGCTTAAGCACAGCAACGGAACAGCTCAGCAACGGTCGCGCGCAATTTGGTGCCCAGCAAAACGGTCTGATTTCAAGCGTCAACAACTTGAACACGCAAAACATCAACACCCTGGCCAGCCGCAGCACCATCAGCGATGCAGACATGGCACGTGTTGTCACTGAACAAACCCGTCAATCGATTCTCAATGAAGCCTCAATGGCAATGCAAGCGCAAGGCAACCAGTCGCGCGCCAGTGTATTACAACTTCTAGGTAGCTAAGGGCCTAAAAAACAGCCCCCTTAAATTTGTCTTCCTCCTAGAAGCACCTAGTCGGCCACCGATACATTCTCATGGTGGCCGAATTTTTTCCTTTTTTCTCCCGCTAACACCCACCAAGCCCATGCACTCTTTGCTATAATTTTGGGCTTATTACATTTAAGAAAACAAAAGACCGATGGAAAAGCATTTCGACCCCAATACTATTGAATCCAAGTGGTACCAGATCTGGGAAAACAAAGGGTATTTCAAACCGCAGAACAACGACGCGGCGCCCTACTCTATCATGATCCCGCCTCCAAACGTCACCGGCAGTCTGCACATGGGCCACGCGTTTCAGGACACGATTATGGACACCCTGATCCGTTACCATCGCATGCAAGGCAACGACACCCTGTGGCAACCGGGTACCGACCACGCCGGCATCGCCACGCAGATGGTGGTTGAAAGACAGCTCGCCGCCAAAGGCTTGAGCCGCCACGATTTGGGGCGCGATGCGTTCATCGACAAAATCTGGGAGTGGAAAGAGGAATCCGGCGGCACCATCACCAAACAACTGCGTCGTCTTGGCGCGTCACCGGACTGGTCGCGTGAACGTTTCACCATGGACGACGGCTTGTCCAATGCGGTCAAAGAAGTCTTTGTGCGCCTCTATGAAGAAGGCCTGATCTACCGTGGCAAACGCTTGGTGAACTGGGACCCGATTCTGCACACGGCCGTGTCTGATCTGGAAGTCATCTCCGAGGAAGAACAAGGCAACCTGTGGCATATGCGCTACCCGTTGACCGATGGTTCGGGGCATCTTGTGGTCGCCACCACCCGCCCGGAAACCATGCTGGGCGATCAGGCGGTTGCCGTGAACCCGGAAGACGCGCGTTACAAGCACCTGATTGGCAAAACCATCACCCTGCCTCTGGTCGGCCGCGAAATCCCGATTATCGCCGACGACTATGTCGATCTAGAATTTGGAACCGGCTGCGTCAAAATCACCCCGGCGCATGACTTCAACGATTACGAGATGGGCAAGCGCCATAATTTGCCGATGCTTAACATCTTCACCATCGATGCGGCCATCAACGACGAAGCACCGGAAAAATACCGCGGTCTGGACCGCTATGAAGCGCGCAAACAGATCATTGCCGACCTTGACGCCCTGGGCCTGATGGAAGACATCAAACCGCACACTTTGATGGTGCCGCGCGGCGACCGCTCGCATGCGGTGATTGAACCGCTATTGACCGATCAATGGTATGTGGCGGTGGAATCGCTTGCCAAACCGGCCATCGACGCGGTCAAAAACGGCGATATCGAATTTGTACCGAAAAACTGGGAAAACACCTATTTTGAATGGATGAACAATATCCAGGACTGGTGTATCTCGCGCCAGATCTGGTGGGGACACCGCATCCCGGCCTGGTACGATGATTCAGGCAACGTCTATGTCGGCCGCAATGAAGCCGAAGTGCGTGAAAAACACAGCATCGCCGCAGATATCAGCCTCCGCCAGGATGACGATGTTTTGGACACTTGGTTCAGCTCTGCGCTCTGGACCTTCTCCACCCTTGGCTGGCCGGAACAGACACCGGAACTGGCCAAGTTCCACCCGACCTCAGTGCTAGTGACCGGTTTCGACATTATCTTCTTCTGGGTTGCCCGTATGATTATGATGACCCTGAAATTTACCGGTCAGGTGCCGTTCAAACAGGTCTATGTACACGGCCTGGTGCGCGACGGCGAAGGTCAGAAGATGTCCAAATCCAAAGGCAACGTGCTTGACCCGATCGACCTGATTGACGGTATCGACTTGGAAAGTTTGGTTCAAAAACGCACTTACGGCATGATGCAACCGGAAAAGGCGGCCAAAATTGAACAGGCCACCCGCAGGCAGTTTGCCGACGGCATTCCTGCCTACGGCACGGACGCACTGCGCTTTACCTTTGCCTCGCTCGCTTCGACCGGACGCGACATCCGCTTCGACTTGAACCGCGCTGAAGGTTACCGCAATTTCTGTAACAAACTGTGGAATGCGACCCGTTACGTGCTGATGAATACCGAAGGTTACGACACCGGTGTGGATGCATCACAACCTGTTGAACTTTCTCTGGCCGATCGCTGGATTGTTTCGCGCCTGCAGCAGATTGAAGAGGAAGTGGCCAAACACTTCGACAATTACCGCTTTGACCTGGCATCCAATGCGCTTTACGAATTCACCTGGAACGAATACTGCGACTGGTATCTGGAGCTTGCCAAACCGATTCTGAATAGCGCCGACAGCAGTGACGCCGCCAAACGCGGCACACGCCGCACTCTGGTGCGTGTGCTGGAAGCGTTGCTGCGTTTGCTGCATCCGGTTATTCCGTTCATCACCGAAGAAGCCTGGCAGGCAGTCGCCCCATTGGCAGGGAAAGACGGTGCCACCATAATGTTGCAACCCTATCCGCAGCCTGAAGCCGATAAAATCGACACGGCTGCCATGGCCGAGCTGGAGTGGGTCAAGCAATTTATCATGGGCGTGCGCCGCATCCGCTCCGAAATGGACATTGCACCCAGCAAAGCCCTGCCCGTGCTGTTAGCCAGCCTGAATGACACCGATACTGCGTGGCTTGAGAACAACCGTCTGTTCCTGCAGTCATTGGCCAAACTAGAGAGCATCACCGTCTTACAAAACGAAGCCGACGCTCCTGAATCTGCCGTGAGCCTGGTGGGGGAAATGAAGGTATTGATTCCTATGGCCGGCCTGATCGATAAAGAGGCCGAATTGGCGCGTCTGAGCAAAGAGATTGGCAAACTGGAAGGTGAAATCAAGCGCTTGTCCGGAAAACTCAGCAACGAAGGCTTTGTGGCCAAGGCCCCAGCAGACGTCGTGGCGAATGAACGTCAGAAACTCAGCGACAATCAAACCGCACTGAATAACTTGAAGGTTCAATATGAAAAAATTCAGCAACTTTAAACATCTGGCACCGGCCATTATTCTTGGCCTGAGCGTTCTGAGCCAGCCTGCACAGGCGGTCGAAACCGCTGCAGGCGGTCTGCGTTACATCACTGACTCGTTTGAAGTGCCGATGCGCAGCGGCGCAAGCCACAAGCACCGTATCAAGCGCATGGTCAAATCGGGCAGTGAAGTCAAACTGCTGGAGGTCAACGAAGAAGGTTGGGCCAAAGTCAGTTATGCGGGTACGGAAGGCTGGATGCCGGCAATGATGCTCGAAAACCAACCAATTGCCCGTGACCGTCTGGATGCTCAAATGGCTAAAACGACTGCGGTGGAGGCCAAACTCAACGACCTGAAACAGGAATTGAGCACCCTGCAAATCCGCTATGACGAAACCAGCAACGAACTCAAAACCGTCAAGCAGGAGAAATTTGAAATCACGCAGGAACTGAACCGCTTGAAAGAGGTTTCCAGCAGCGCGGTTGAACTCGACAAGCAAAATCAGGAGATGAAAGCCCGTCTGTCTCGTTTGGAAGACGACAACGCGATTATGCGCGAACAGATTGACCAGTCAGATGATGCCATCAAACGCCAATGGTTCCTGACCGGCG
Organism: Thiotrichales bacterium; assembly: GCA_014763835.1. Lineage (GTDB taxonomy): Bacteria > Pseudomonadota > Gammaproteobacteria > Thiomicrospirales > Thiomicrospiraceae > Thiomicrorhabdus. The sequence continues at coordinate 26,115 of JACXUQ010000001.1, read as the reverse complement.
GTGGCGTTCTCTTGCTGGGCCTGTTGTTAGGCCGCTTCTTTAGAGTACCTAAAAAGCGCCAGAAATGGGGCGAACTTTAAGACCTAGCCCCGGCACCGTCCCTAAAAAAGTAAAACGCCCTCTTATGAGGGCGTTTTTGTTGGTAACAACCGCAGCGCTTAATGCTTTTGCTGCAACATTTGCACCAACTCTTTCGCAGGTACATAACCCGGGATCATATCCCCATTTTCAAGAATAATATTCGGTGTGCCATTCACGCCAAACACCTGCGCCTGCTGCATATGCGCCAAAACCGGATTATCGCAATTCTTGGAAACCATCTGCTCACCGGCCATCAGTTTATTCATTGCCTCATTACGGTTTTCCGAACACCATGCCGTTACCGCTTTTTGATAGGCTGGCGACCCTGCCCCTGCTCGCGGATAAGAGAGATAACGCACGGTCACTCCCGCTTCGTTCAACGCCGGAATCTCTTTATGCAACTTATGGCAATACGGGCAGTCAATATCCGAGAACACCGTCACCACATGTTTGGATTCGCCTTTTGCCGGATAGGTAATCATGCTATCCGCAGGAATTTTGGCCAGCGCCGCTTTGCGGGCGTTCGCCTTGGTGCGCTCCGTGAGATTTTCACGGGTATTCAGATCGATCAGACTGCCATTCAGAACATATTTCGCATCGCCCGTCATATAGATCACCATCGGCCCCACCGAAACCTCATACAGCCCAGGAAGTACACTGGGTGTGATGTTTGCGTCAGGCGCATCCGGAATGATGTTTTTCAACTGCTGCTGAATCGCCTGCTTATCACTGGCCATATCGGCATTTACTGCCGAGAAAGGCAGCGCCCCCAAACTCAAAGCCAAAGCTGTTTTTTTCACAATATGCATCTGTAAACCATTCATTTATCAATAAAGTGCAGTGGACTATAGCACAGTTTTAACCCGGTTCCCAATGCTCGAATATGGATAAAATCTGACGATAGCCGCCGCTCATCCACGCGGATGATGCTGCTGGTGAATACGGTGCAGTCGCTCTTTGGCGACATGCGTATAGATCTGTGTTGTGGAGAGATCGCTATGCCCCAGTAACAGCTGTACGGTCCGCAGGTCGGCACCGTGATTGAGCAGATGGGTCGCAAATGCATGGCGCAAACCATGCGGAGAGAGCTTGCCGTAAATGCCCGCAGCAAAGGCGAGTTGGTGCACCCTGTGCCATAGCGTCTGGCGTGTCATCGGCCGGCCGATTCGTGACACGAATAGTGTCGGTACCCATTTTTGCCCGACCAATTGCGGACGTGCATCACGTAGATAGCGTCCGATCCACTCAATCGCCACCTCGCCCATCGGCACAATGCGTTCCTTTGATCCCTTCCCGGTGACCTGCACCAGACCGGCGCTTAAATTCACCTGCTCAAACGGCAGTTCCACCACTTCGGAAACGCGCAAACCGGACGCATACATTAGCTCCAAAATGGCGCGGTCACGCAGTCCCAAAGGCGTCATGACATCAGGAGCATTCAACAGCTCGTCAACCTGCTTTTCACTGATAACGGAGGGAATTTCACGCGGAATTTTGACCGCTTTAAGCAAGGCTGTCGGATCGGAGGCAATGCGTTCGTTAAGCGCCAGCCACTGATAAAAACGCTTTAAGGTAGAAAGTAAACGCGCGTTACTTTTGGCTTTACGCCCCTGATCCTGCATCGACAATAGGAAATCTTCGATATGCAGCTTACCGGCCTGTTGAATGCTTGAATTGAAACTTTGAGAATCCCACCAGGCCAGGTAGAGCTGTAAATCTTTGCGATAGGCCGCCAGGGTATTGGCGCTCAACCCTTCAACAAAGGCGAGCTGATTGAGAAACTCCTCGCAAATTGCGGGCAACGGAATGGAAAATGGGGCACGCTTCATTAGATAACTTCAAACCGATTAACTGAAATCCATTATACGGCAAGCGGCTTAAAAACCCTGAATACAAAAACGCCCCAGATCGATACCGATCTGAGGCGTTCTATCCTGCCTGACAGCCAATCCATTACTGGATTGGAGCATCAAGAAATTATACTTTTTCTTTGATACGTGCTGCTTTACCAGACAAGTCGCGCAGGTAGTACAATTTCGCACGACGTACATCACCACGACGTTTAAGTTCGATGCTTTCAACCAGTGGGCTGTAAGTTTGGAATGTACGCTCAACACCTACACCGTGAGAAATCTTGCGAACGATGAAGTTAGAGTTCAAACCACGGTTTTTCTTGGCGATAACAACACCTTCATAAGCCTGAAGACGTTCGTTTTTACCTTCGATAACCTTAACTTTAACAACAACTGTGTCACCAGGAGCAAATGAAGGAATTTCTTTGTTCATTTGTTCCGCTTCGATACGCTTGATGATATCGCTCATCTTTAAGCTCTCCATTTTGTGTTTAAAGCCGCTTGAATAGTTACGGTCTTTAAACGTGAAAATGCATCTATATCAGATTGGCATTTTCATCTGCGATTATCCAACATTCGCCGGGCTTGCCGACCAGAGGTTGAACCCTAATTGTCACCTTCACTCACCAGTTTGGCCAGAAGGTCGGGGCGTCGCTGCTGCGTACGCACACGTTTTTGCGCCTGTCGCCAGGCTTCAATTTTTGCGTGATTACCTTCAACCAGCACACCCGGTACCGCCATGCCATCTACCACTTCCGGACGCGTATAGTGCGGACAATCCAGCAAACCGTCAGAAAACGAATCCTGTTCGGCCGACTGGTTATGCCCCAATGCGCCCGGCAGCAGACGAATCATCGCATCCATCAACATCATCGCCGGCAGCTCACCGCCACTGACCACGAAATCGCCGATACTGATCTCCTCATCCACCTGTGACTGCAGCAAACGCTCATCCACCCCTTCATAACGACCGCATAACAGGGTTACGCAATCGTGCTGTAACAGGGATTGAACTTTCGCCTGCGTCAGTGGCTCACCCTGCGGCGAAAGGTACACTACGTGCGGCTTAACGGACACGTCATTGCGAATGGCGTCGATCGTGTCTTTGAGCGGCTGATAAAGCATCACCATCCCAGGACCGCCGCCATAAGGCCGGTCATCGACCGTCTTATGTCTGTCAGTAGTGAACTGACGCGGATTCCAGGTTTTTAATTCATATAAACCGGTTTGCAGTGCGCGGCGACTCACGCCAGACTCCGTTAATGCACTAAACATTTCCGGAAACAGGGTGATAATGTCGAATCTCACTGGTCTTCTTCCAATTCCCAGTTAACGCAAATCAGTTTATTGGCAATATCCACAGAGAGAATAAATTCATCCATAACAAATGGAATCAAGTCCGGATGTTCACCTTCAACACGCAATACATCATGCGCCCCGGTTTCCACCAGACCCGTGACCTCTCCGAGAACCACGCCATCCTGATTTTTGACCTGACAACCGATCAAATCAATCCAGTACATCTCTTCAGCCGAATTCTCCAGCTGAGAGCGATTGATCGCGATCTCGCATCCCATATACTCACGGGCAAGATCACGGTCTTCCACATTTTCAAGCAACGCCACCAAGGCTTTACCGCCTTGCTGAATCTTGCCATCTAGTAACTGGACTGCATGCCACTCGCCCTTTCTCGGGCCGCTTGGGCAGCGCACCCACCAAGGTGAATAGCTGAAAATATTTTCACGTGGCTCGGTATGGGAAAAAATTTTTACCCAGCCTTTTACCCCGAAAACACCGCTAATCTGGCCGACAATGAGTTTTTCTTCAGAAATTTCCGACATCGTTTGACAGCCCGATTGCGTTATTCAGATTAAGCGTTTTTAAGGATGCTTTTTACGCGATCGCTCATTTGAGCGCCTTGAGCGATCCAGTGATCAACACGCGCCTGATCTACACGGACTTTTTCTTCGTTGCCACGTGCAATCGGGTTAAAGAAACCAACTTGCTCGATGAAACGGCCAGTTGCTTTGTAACGCTGATCAGCTACAACCATTTTGTAGAAAGGACGCTTTTTAGAACCACCACGGGCTAAACGGATAACAACCATTATATTTCTCCAATTAATAAATCAGGCGATGGGAAGGAATCTCCCCAACAAATTCTTCTAACCTTTCCCCGTTGTGCGGGAAAAGCGGAATTATACATAAGAACCACACGTCGTTCAACCGGCTTATTGCAATGATTTATTGAAAGTTTTCAACTTTTTAACGTGGCGCAAAAGAAACAGGCCAGGTATGCATCCCTACCCGGCCTGTTCAGTTTTTTAAACACATTTTCAAACGGGGATTAACGCATTCCCGGGGGCAATCCCATACCGCCCAATCCCGGCGGCAACTTGCCCGCCAGACCGCGCATCATATTTTTCATGCCGCCCTTGGAGACTTTTTTCATCATCTTCTGCATCTGTTCAAACTGTTTCAGCAGTTTATTGACTTCCTGCACCGATGTTCCCGAACCCGCGGCAATACGGCGTTTGCGCGAACCTTTAATCACCGCCGGGAAAGCGCGCTCATGCTTGGTCATGGAATGAATAATCGCTTCAAGTCGCTTAAACTCTTTTTCGGCACGCTCGTTGTCCAACTGGCCTTTGAGCTGCCCCATGCCCGGCAATTTGCCGATCAGCCCGCCGATACCGCCCATGTTCTGAATCTGCTGCAACTGCTCCAAAAAGTCCTCCAGATCAAACTGCCCGGATTTCTGGATTTTGCTGGCAAACTTCTCGGCTTTCTGACGGTCGATTTTGGATTCCACCTCATCGATCAGACTGAGCACATCCCCCATGCCGAGAATGCGCCCGGCCATACGGTCCGGATGGAAGGTTTCCAGCGCATCGGTTTTTTCGCCCGCACCGATAAATTTGATCGGCTTACCGGTAATTTCACGGATCGACAAGGCCGCACCGCCGCGCGCGTCACCGTCGGTTTTGGTGAGAATCACCCCGGTCAGCGGCAAGGCATCGTTAAACGCCTTGGCGGTATTGGCGGCATCCTGACCGGTCATCGCGTCCACCACAAACAGGGTTTCGGCGGGCTTGACGTGATCGTGCAGATGCTTAATCTCCTGCATCATCTCATCGTCAATATGCAGACGACCAGCGGTATCCAGAATCAGCACATCCACAAACTGCTTGCGCGCTTCTTTGTGCGCATTACGGGCGATCTCGACCGGATCCTGATCCGCACTCGACGGGAAGAAGCTGACGCCAACCTGCCCGGCCAAAGTCTCCAGCTGTTTGATCGCAGCGGGACGATAGACGTCGGCCGACACCACCATGACCTTTTTCTTTTCGCGCTCTTTCAGCCACTTGGCCAGTTTACCGACCGTGGTGGTTTTACCGGCACCCTGCAGACCCGCCATCATAATGACCGCGGGCGGCTCCACATTGAAGTTCAACGGTACCGCCGCCTGACCCATGACCTCGGTCAGTTCATCGCGCACGATCTTGATAAAGGCCTGCCCCGGATTCAAGCTGGTGGAGACCTCGGTGCCGATAGCGCGATCCTGCACTTTGGTGATAAAGGACTTCACCACCGGCAGCGCGACATCCGCTTCCAGCAACGCACGGCGCACGTCACGCAGCGCATCCTTGATATTGCTTTCCGTCAAGCGACCTTGCCCGCGCAAGGTCTTAAAGGTTTTTGTTAAACGTTCCGATAGATTGTCAAACATGACACACTCCTGCAACAACCGCCTGCCGATATAATTTCATGCGCAAACTACGCGTTTATCGGCACGGTCTTCTATTCAAACTGTAATTCCGCTATTATAGCGAAAATATCGCTTCAATGGTTGCACATACCCATTTACAGATGTCTTCTTGCATCATTGAATGCCACCTGCGTCACAGAATACGGTTTATTCATTAAAATTTTCACAGGGTCTCCCCATGGTTTTAAGCGGCTTTAGCGCCATCATCGCCAGTCTGTTTTATCTGTTTGCCAGCCTGTTTATCTGGAAACAAATTCAAACCCAGCAGACCCTGCGCCACAAAATCCTGCTGACCGCCGGGGTGGCGGTTATCTTGCATGCGATCGCCTTGAGCGCCACACTGCTCAAAGGCGCACAAATCGAATTCGGGCTCGGCAACGGGCTGTCGTTGATCGCCTGGCTGGCAAGCACCATCCTGTTGTTCACCAACCTCAACAAGCACACCGAAACACTCGGGATTTTTATTTTCCCGCTGGCGGCGTTTTCGACGCTGTTCCCGTTCGGTCTGCAAGATATTCACCCGCTGCCTTATGAGCTAGGCAGTCATGTGCTGATTTCCATCTCCGCCTACAGCATTATGGGGCTGGCGACCGCTCAGGCGATTCTTTACAGCATTCAGGAGCGCCGCTTCCGCAAAAAACAGCTCGGCATTGTGCTCAAAGCCCTGCCGCCGCTGCAAACCATGGAAAAAACACTGATTCAGCTAATTGTCATCGGATTTATCTTCCTAAGTTTCGCCCTGCTCAGCGGTGCATTTTTTATCGAGAACCTGTTCGCGCAGCATTTGGTACATAAAACCTTCTTCGCCATTCTCGCCTGGGTGGTTTATGCCTTGCTGCTGATCGGCCACTTCCAACGCGGCTGGCGCGGTCAAAAGGCCGCCCGATACGCCATCTGGGCCTATATTTTCCTGGTTCTGAGCTATATCGGCACCGAAATCATTCTCTACCAGATGGGCTAACAGCCAAACGTCGAACAAAATACTCATTAAAAAATAACAGGTTACAAAATTAAGCGTCTTCTCTAAAGACGTTTTAAATAGCACCAACCCTTTTTTATAGCTTGATTAACCGCTATAATTCCAGTCCGATTCATTATTTTATCGAACCCCATTGAATACTTTAGACACCCCTATACTGTTTGGCATCCTGCTGCTACTCATTATTTTGTCGGCGCTGTTTTCCAGTTCCGAAACCGGCATGATGGCGCTTAACCGCTACCGCCTCAAACACAAAGCCAAGTCCGGACACAAATCCGCCATCAAGGCGCAGAAACTTCTCAAATCGCCTGACCGCCTGCTCGGCGTTATCCTGCTTGGCAACAACTTCGTCAATATCTTCGCCTCCTCGATCGCCACCATTATCGCTTTGCGACTGTTCGGTGAAGGCGGCATTGCCCTGGCAGCCGGCCTGTTGACATTGGTCATCCTCGTATTTGCCGAAGTGGCTCCGAAAACGCTCGCAGCCATTTATCCTGAACGCATCGCCTATCCTGCCGCCTATCTGCTGGAACCTCTACTGAAACTACTTTCGCCGATTGTCTGGCTGGTGAACTTCTTCGCCAACGGCTTCCTGAGACTCATGGGCGCCAAACTCAAGCAGGATGACGACCAGCACTCCCTGAGTCACGAAGAGCTGCAAACCCTGATCGACGAAGCGACCGGACAGCTGCCGAAAGAGTACCGCAGCATGCTCACCAGCATTCTGCAACTGGAAAGCGTCACCGTTGAAGATGTCATGATCCCCAAACAGGAGGTCTATGGCGTCAATATCGACCAACCGCTCGAGGCGATTCTCAAAGCCATTCAGAAATCACCTTATACACGTATACCACTGTACCGCGGTTCGATTGATGACGACCTGATCGGCATTCTCAACCTGCGCCGCGCCTTGCCGACTCTGATGCGCGCCGATGTCAGCCTGAAGGATATTGTCAAACTGACCCGGCCTGCTTACTTTGTGCCGGAAACCACTTCGCTTAATATCCAGTTGAACCGTTTCAACAAGAACAAACGCCGTATGGCGCTGATTGTCGATGAATACGGTGATATTCAAGGCTTGCTGACGATGGAAGACCTGCTTGAGGAGATTGTCGGCAAACTCTCTACTGACGCCAAATCCAAACAGGAAGAGACGACCGTGATGAACGAGGATGGTTCCTGGACCTTCGACGCCGGCGAATTTATCCGCGAACTCAACAAAGAATACAACTTCACCTTGCCGACGGATGGCCCCAAAACGCTGAACGGCCTGATTCAGGAGCAACTTGAATCACTCCCTACCGTGGGGACCTGTATTCGCGTGGACGACTATATCCTCGAAGTGCTGGACACCTCCTCCAATGCGATCGAGCGCGTCAAACTCATCGATTTATCCAAAAACTAAGACCGTCATTTATGCACATCAACCACCCCTTTCAACATGAATCGGCCTGGCAGCAACTCAAGCAAGGCATTGTCACCCTTGGACAACAAGAGGTGCTGGCGCGCTTTGAAAAGGTCGGTTATGAAACCAAAGATGACGGCTCCCTGCTGACCGAAGCCGACATGCAGATGCAAATTCATACGGCCGCTTTTTTAGAGCAGCACTGGCCACAATTTGCTTTTCTGGGGGAAGAATCCAGTACCGAAGAGCAGGAAGCTGCCATGAATAGCGAAGCGGGCTGCTGGATTCTCGACCCGGTGGACGGCACCAGTAACTTTGCCAGCGGCATTCCTTTCTACGCTGTTTCACTGGCGCTGATGATCCAGGGTAAACTTGTGGCCGGACTGGTGTATGACCCGAGCCGCAATGAACTCTTTGCGGCACGCCTCGGCCAAGGCACAGAATTGAACAGCAAACCGCTCAAAGCCCACACCACCAAAACATTGCTTAAACAGTGCAGCGGCATTATCGACTTTAAACGTCTTAAAGCGCCTTTGGCCGCCAATTTGGCCACCCATTCACCTTATTCCTCCCAGCGCAGCTTTGGCTCGGTCGCTTTGGACTGGTGCTGGATTGCCGCCGGACGCGGTCAACTCTATCTGCACGGCGCACAAAATATATGGGACTATGCGGCGGGCTGGTTAATTCTGCATGAAGCCGGCGGACAAAGCAGTACACTTGACGGCGAAGTGGTCGTAACCCCGCAGGTCGTCAAACGCTCTGCCGTGGCAGCCACCACACCTGAACTCTTCGCTCAATGGATTGCACATATCGAACAAGCGTCAATGTAAAATCCAAACGCCAGGCATAAAAAAACCGAACATAAAGTTCGGTTTTTTTATTTTGAAATCTAAAGCAACTCAATAATTCCACACCAATTGGGCACTGAGTATATCAACCGAAGTTTCATACTCCCCCACTAAGGCAGTAGGCGTTGATTTATTGATTCCCACCTTTTGTGTAAACAGATGACTATAACCAAAATCCATGCTCATCGCTGTCGAGAATTTGTAGTTAAACCCGATTGAAGCCCAGGTTTTATTACTATCAGGCGTGCGTGGTGAACGGCTTTCCGCATCAGGAACAGGCGTCTCGTCATACGCTAGACCGGTTCTTAACTTCCACTTGTCGCTAAAGTCATAAATCATGCCGAGCGAATAACGCATACTATCTTTAAAGTTCTGATTCGTTTCAGACAAGGTACCTAATGAGGTTTTAATGACTAACTCATCATAGGCCTTCCAGTTTGTCCACGTTGCATCAGCCAAAAGCGTAATTTTATCGCTGACACCCTGTGAGATACTTAAACTAGCAGTGGCCGGCAATGTCACATCCGAAGTAATATCAGTTGTACCGTTGTACGTACCTTGCGCATTTTGCACCACTTCTGAGCGGTAGGCCAAGCCAAGGCGCGTATTGGCAGCAGGATGGCTTAACAACCCAATGTTATATCCATACCCCCAGCTATTAGCTTTGATTGTCCCAGTAGTCGTTGGGGACGTGAGCTGAGTCATGTTCAGATCAACATACATAGCATTCAAACCAAAACCGATTGAAGTGGATTCATTCAATTTTCTGGCAACATTGGCGTTTAGGTTAACAGACTTGAGATCCGTTTTAAGAGCATGATATTTACCCGTCCAGTCATCCGCATACTCCAACTTTTGACCATAAGGCACATTCAAACCAAAGCCTAAGGCATAGTTGCCGTATTGGCCTTTCCAGTAAATATTAGGAACCAAGCCCGTTGTAGAGGGCGTATCGCTATCACCCGTTGCCGTATCGGTGTATTTTGTTTTTGGCAAAATCACATGCATGCCCACAATCCCCTGACTGCCTTCAATTTCGGTCAGACCGGCCGCATTGAACCACATCACGCTGGCATCTTCGGTATTGGCGGCGGCGCCGGCATACGATAGGCCCTGCCCGCTGGCGCTTTGCTCAATCAATGCAAAACCGGATGCCTGCGCCAGGCCAGCATTCAAACCGCATGCCATGGCAATGGAAAGCTGTAATAATCCTTTCGGATTGAATTGGAATCGCTGTACTGTCATGACCACTCCTCTGTCTTCTATTTTCTTACCGCACAACCTGTAAATAAAAATGCGTAAACAGGCCAATTGTAGCAAGGCTTCGTGATTAACTCGCATTAAAAATACTGCCACGTTGATAAACCCGCTAAATCGCTCCCACAAAACTCAACAGGCCGGGTCTTATAATAAATCCAAAGCCTGCTGCAAGGTCTTAACACCCGAAATCTGCATCCCCGGCACGCCCCCCTTCGGCACATTCGCCAACGGCACAATGGCCCGCTTAAAGCCGTGTTTGGCGGCTTCGATAATCCTCTCTTGCCCGCTTGGTACCGGACGAATCTCGCCCGCCAAACCTACCTCGCCGAAAATAATCAACTCCTGCGGCAGAGGGCGATTGCGCATACTCGACAAAATCGCCGACAACAACGCCAAATCGGCACTGGTTTCGCTCACTTTAACGCCGCCGACCACGTTCACATACACATCCTGATCGCCCGCCTGCACACCACCATGACGATGCATGACCGCCAACAGCATGGCAATACGGTTCTGATCCAACCCCACGGTAACCCGACGCGGAGAGCCGTAAGGCGATTCATCCACCAGCGCCTGAATCTCCACCAGCAAGGGGCGCGAGCCTTCCCAGATCACCATCACCACCGAACCGGGTGCCGGCTCGTCGCCGCGCGACAGAAAAATCGCCGAGGGGTTTTTGATCTGCTTCATGCCCTTTTCGGTCATGGCAAACACGCCCAATTCATTGACCGCGCCAAAACGGTTTTTAATAGCCCGCAAGGTTCTGAAACGGCTGTCGGACTGCCCCTCCAGAAACAGCACCGTATCCACAATATGCTCCAACACGCGTGGACCGGCCACATCGCCCGACTTGGTCACATGCCCGACCAGAAACACCGCAATATTATTCTGTTTGGCAAAACGCGTTAGAAAAGCCGCGGTTTCGCGCACCTGCGACACCCCGCCTGCCGCGCTAGCCACTTCCGCCAACTGCATGGTTTGAATGGAATCGACCACCATCACTTTAGGCTGTTCCTTCACTGCCGCCTGCGTAATCGCCTCGACATCTGTTTCGGTCAACAGCCGCAAATGCTCGTCCGGCAACTGCATACGCTTGGCGCGCATCGCCACCTGCTGCAACGACTCCTCGCCGGTCACATAGAGCACTTTCATGCGCGTACTAAGTTCGCACATGACCTGCAACAGAATCGACGACTTCCCCACGCCGGGATCGCCGCCGACCAACACCACCGACCCGGGCACAATGCCACCACCCAATACCCGATCCAACTCACTCATGGACGAATCCAGACGCGGCACCTCGGCCAGATCGACCTCATGAATATGTTTGACCTGATTGTCACCCGCCCCGGCATACCCGGCCTGTTGGGTTTTGGTTTTGCTTGTTCCGAGCTTAATTTCTTTCAGGGTGTTCCAAGCCTTGCAGGCCATGCACTGCCCCTGCCATTGGCTATGCTCGGCACCGCACTCGGTGCAGACATAAGCATTCTTGATTTTGGCCATGCTTGATCCTCATTCTGACAATGGCTCTATTTTATCGCCATAAAAACAAAAAGCCCGCTATTTAGCGGGCTCTGAAACAGGAGTTCTGCTTAATGCTTAATATCTCTCCAATACTCTTTTTTGAGCACGTAAGTCAATAGCAACAGCACCAACAGGAAAGCGATGACTTTCCAGCCTAGATCCATACGATCCATTTTGGCCGGTTCGCCCACATACTCGAGGAAGTTAGCGATATCACGCGCGGCTTGTGCATAGTCTTCCGCAGACGCGTGACGCTGAATGCCTTCCAATACGTTTGGCATGGAAGTTCCTTTAAGCACGGTGTTATCCCAGTTACCGTTTTCATCCTGATGATAGGCGCGCAGGAAAGTATAGATGTAATCTGTGCCTTTCAAGCGAGCCATCAACGACAGATCCGGCGGCTCCGTTCCCAGCACATCCATTGCCACACCCGGTAACATGCGGGTTTGTACTTCATCCACCACTTTATTCAGGCCGTACGCCATCTGCTGTATAACTTGCTCATCGCTCCAGCCGATATCTCTGGCGATACGGTTGTAGCGTATGTATTTGGCCGAATGACACGCCATGCAGTAGTTGGAGAACAACACAGCACCGCGCTGCAAAGAGTCCGCATCGCGCAGATTGTTATGGGCCGGTTCCAATTCAATGCCGGGGCCACCTGCCGCTTGGGTCGTAAACGGCATGGCCAAAAGAGTGGCCGAAAAACTCAATATCCAGATGATTTTTTTCATTAGTGAACCCTCTCTGGTACAGGCTTGGTCTGTTCATGCACGGAGGTAAACGGCAGAACTAGGAAGAACGCAAAATACAAGACGGTAAAAATCTGCGCCAACTTAGTCAATTCAGGCGTTGCAGGCTGCGTTCCCAAATAACCCAGTACCACAAAGCTCACCACAAACATGGTCAACAGCAATTTAAAGGAAGTACCACGGTAGCGGATCGACTTCACCTTACAACGATCCAGCCACGGCATGGCAAACAACACCGCAATCGCCGCGCCCATGGCGACCACACCCAAAAACTTGTCCGGCACCGCACGCAAAATCGCATAGTATGGAGTGAAATACCATACCGGTGCAATATGCTCTGGCGTCTTCAACGGATTGGCCGGCTCAAAGTTGGGTGGTTCCAGGAAGAATCCACCGCCTTCCGGCCAATAGAAGACAATCAACGCAAACGGAATCATAAAGAAGACTGCACCGAATGAGTCTTTGACCGAATAGTAAGGATGGAACGGAATACCGTCGATCGGCAGACCCGCTTCATTCTTGTATTTTTTGATTTCCACGCCATCCGGGTTGTTAGACCCCACCTTGTGCAAAGCGACGATATGCATGAATACCAGGATAATCAGCACCAATGGCAAGGCAATGACGTGCAGTGCAAAGAAACGGTTCAAGGTCGCATCGGAGATAACGAAATCACCGCGCACCCACAACGCCAGATCAGGCCCGATGACCGGAATCGCACCGAACAACGAGATGATAACCTGCGCACCCCAGTAAGACATCTGCCCCCAAGGCAACAGATAGCCCATAAAGGCTTCCGCCATCAACACCAGGAACAGGAACATCCCGAGAATCCACACCAATTCACGTGGCTCTTTATAAGAGCCGTATAACAAACCGCGCATCATGTGCAGATAAATGACGATAAAGAACGCGGACGCGCCGGTGGAGTGCATATAACGAATCAACCAACCCCATTCCACATCACGCATAATGTATTCGATGGAGTTGAAGGCCTCCGCCGCACTCGGCTTATAACTCATCGTCAGCCAGATACCGGTGATAAACTGATTCACCAGCACCAGCAAGGCCAAAGAGCCGAAGAAATACCAGAAGTTGAAGTTTTTAGGCGCGTAATATTCGCCTACGTGTTCGTTCCACGTGCTGACGATCGGATAACGACGATCCAGCCATGACAATAAGGACGCACGTTTGGTTTGTGGTTGGTCTTGGTAAGACATTAAGCCACTCCTTCTTGTTGAGGATCTTCACCGATACGCACTAGGTGATCATTGATAAAACGATGTGGCGGAATTTCCAGGTTAGTCGGCGCAGGCACCGATTGGAAAACTCGACCGGCCAAGTCGAAACGCGAGCCGTGACACGGGCAGAAGAAACCGCCTTGCCAATCCGCCCCGACATCCGGCGAACCGATCGCCGGACGATACAAAGGTGCACACCCCAAATGGGTACAGATGCCGACCACAACCAGATACTCTGGATTCACCGCACGGGTTGCATTCTGACAATAGCCAGGCTGAATGGACTCTTGTGAAGCAGGATCACGCAATTTCCCATCCAATGACGCCAGATTTGCCAGCATTTCAGGGGTGCGACGCACCACCCACACCGGTTTGCCGCGCCATGAAACCGTCAACATCTGCCCGGGTTGCAAAGCCTGCAAATCAATATCCACCGGTGCGCCCGCCGCTTTGGCTTTTTCACTCGGTTGCCAAGAACTGACAAAAGGCACCGCTAAAAAGGTAGCCCCGGCCGCACCCACGACCCCTGTTGCGCCCGTTAGGATTTTCCGGCGTTTCAAATCCACGCCTGTATTTTTATCTGTTACCGACATAACTGTCTTCCTATTGTTCACAAGGAAATGAACCGTATTCTACCCAACCGACGGGCAAACTTAAATCCCAATCTACTTATACCTATAAAAATAAATTTTATCTATAAAAGGCCATTTAATTATTTAATTACTGGGTTTTTACACCCTCCATAGACTTTTTGCCAACTCAAACCGGATTGGCAATATCCACAAACTCCACATCCAGCCCAAAGGTTTCCGCCAAATGCTCACCCAACGCCTTGATACCCAAGCGTTCCGTTGCATGATGTCCTGCCGCCAGATAGTGAATGCCGCCTTCCGCCGCCAAATGCGTCGTCTGCTCCGATACCTCGCCGCTAATATAGACATCCGCCCCCCAAGCAATGGCCTGGTCGATATAACCCTGCGCACCACCACTGCACCAGGCGATGGTTTGCACCCTTTCAGGGCCGCCCGGCAAATGCAGAACCGGCCTGTTCAAACTTGCGGAAACATTCGTCAAAAATGCTTCTATCGATTGCGCTTCGGGCAATCTTCCCAATCTCAACAGGCCGGGTTGCGGCGTAACATCTTCCAAGCCCCAGAGCTTGCCGAGCATGGCATTGTTGCCCAATTCCGGATGACCGTCCAGCGGCAAGTGATACGCCAGCAGATTGATGTCGTGCGCCAACAGACTCTTGATGCGCTTCTGTTTGAAGCCGACAATCTCGACCGGCTCACTTTTCCAGAAATAACCGTGATGCACCATAATCGCATCGGCATTGCGCATAATCGCCGCATCAATCAGTGCCTGGCAGGCCGTCACACCGGTCACAATACGCTTGATCTCCGACTTACCCTCAACCTGCAGGCCATTCGGGGCATAGTCTTTATACTCACTTACCTGCAGAAACTCACGCAGGTATGCAATCAAATCCTCACGCAACATCTCAAATCTCCTTTATTCAAGGCAAAAAAAACCACCAATAACGGTGGTTTTTTCGACTGATTCCTCTAAAGAAACAGGTTTAGCTTTTAACACGGTAACGCGCTGAAGCGGCGTGCGCCTGCAAGCCTTCTCCGTCCGCCAAGATACCGGCTACCCGACCTAGCATATTCGCACCGTCTTCCGAGCACATAATCAAGCTCGAACGTTTTTGGAAGTCGTACACACCCAGCGGAGAAGAGAAACGCGCGGTACGCGAAGTTGGCAACACGTGGTTAGGACCTGCACAGTAGTCGCCCAACGCTTCCGCTGTATAACGCCCCATAAAGATTGCACCCGCATGGCGGATTTTCGGCAACAAGGCTTTCGGATCGTCCACCGACAACTCCAAGTGCTCCGGCGCGATGATATTGATCATCTCAATCGCCTGCGCCTCGTTGTCCACCACAATAATCGCACCACGGTCTTCCAACGCCTTGCGGATAATCGCCTGGCGCGGCATGGTCGGCAACAGACGGTTCATGCTTTCATAGACTTTTTCGGCAAAAGCCGCATCCTGGGTCACCAAAATCGCCTGGGCATCTTCATCGTGCTCGGCTTGCGAGAATAGATCCACGGCAATCCAATCCGGATTGGTTTTACCGTCGCAATACACCAAAATCTCTGAAGGGCCGGCAATCATGTCGATACCCACCGTACCAAACACCATACGCTTGGCCGTGGCCACATAAATATTGCCAGGGCCGACAATTTTATCCACCGCCGGCACGGTTTGCGTGCCATAAGCCAAGGCCGCGACTGCTTGCGCGCCACCCAATGTGAAGACACGATCAACACCACAGATCGCGGCCGCCGCCAATACCATCTCGTTGACTTCACCGTCAGGCGTCGGTACCACCATAATCAAAGTCTTAACACCAGCCACTTTGGCAGGAATTGCGTTCATAATCACCGATGAAGGATAAGCCGCTTTTCCGCCCGGAACATACAAACCAACGCTATCCAGCGGGGTAACCTGCTGACCGAGCATGGTGCCGTCGGCTTCAGTATAGGTCCAAGACTCATTAATCTGTTTTTCGTGGTAAGCCTTAACACGCTGCGCGGACAACTCCAGCGCTTCACGCTGATCGGCCGGGATGTTTTTCAAGGCTTGCTGGATGCGTTCCATCGGGATTTCCAACTCGGCACCACTGTTCAGGCTCATACGGTCAAAACGTGCCGTGTACTCCAACAGCGCCGCATCACCTTCAGTGCGAACTTTTTCAACCACCTCTTTAACCACATTGTTGACCGACTCATTTGAAACGGTTTCCCAAGCCAGAAGGGTATCCAACTCTTTTCTAAAGCCTGCTGCGTTAGCAGATAAACGACGAATATTAAGCATTTTGACTCTCTATTACTGTTTGGAACTGTTTTACAATTTCATTAATCTGTTCAAATTTGGTTTTATAAGCATGCTGATTCACAATCAGACGCGAACTGATATCCGCGATATGCTCCATCGGCACCAGTCCATTGGCACGCAAGGTATTACCGGTATCCACCAAATCCACAATACGGTCTGCCAGGTCGATCAAAGGGGCGATTTCCATCGAACCGTACAGTTTAATCAAGTCGACCTGCTCGCCTTTTTGCGCATAATACGCCTGTGCCGATTTCAAATATTTGGTGGCAATACGCAAACGATGGCCGTGCGGTTTTTCCACTTCCGGACCCGCCACCATCAATTTGCACTTGGCAATCTGCAAATCCAGCAATTCGTAAAGATTGTGTTCCGGCGCCTCCATCAACACATCCTTGCCGGCCACACCGATGTCCGCCGCACCATGCGCCACATACGTCGGCGCATCGGTTGCGCGTACAATCAACAAACGTACATGGTCATGATTGGTCGGAATAATCAATTTACGGCTTTTGCTCGGATCTTCCAACGGATGAATCCCTGCCGCTTCCAATAAAGGCACGGTATCTTCGTAGATACGCCCTTTGGAGAGCGCAATCGTCAATGGCTGTTTCATAATCTACATCAATAACTTAAAAATTAAAATTCGTAAAAGCGCGTTCTCGCACTTCAAATAAATGGCGTCATTCGTTGCTTAAACGATAGATATGCGCACCTAGCTTATGGAACTTTTCTTCAATCAATTCGTAACCACGGTCAATGTGATAAACGCGATTCACCACGGTTTCACCATCTGCAATCAAGCCGGCCAGAATCAGACTGGCCGAGGCACGTAAATCGGTGGCCATCACTTGTGCGCCTTTCAACTGTTTAACACCACGGATAAAAGCGGTGTTGCCCTCAACGCGGATATCCGCCCCCATGCGAATCAATTCGGAGACATGCATAAAACGGTTTTCAAAAATCGTTTCTTTAATCGTCGATTCACCTTCGGCAACGGCATTCATGACCAGAAACTGCGCCTGCATATCCGTCGGAAACAAAGGATAGGGATCGGTGACAATGTTTACCGGCTTTAGCGCGCGACCACGCATATCCAGCGTAATCGTATCCGGCGTCGTCTCAATCAAGGCACCGGCTTCCACAAACTTGTCCAACACAGCGGTCAGATGTTCGGGATTAGCCTTGGTCACGGTGATTTTGCTTTGCGTCAACGCTGCAGCCGCCAGATAGGTACCGGCCTCAATACGGTCTGGAATCACGGTATAGTTAACACCCTTAAGCGACTCGACCCCTTCAATAACCATCGTATCGGTACCGATACCGGAAATCTTGGCCCCCATGGCATTCAGAAAATGCGCCAAATCGACCACTTCCGGCTCACGCGCGGCATTGCGCAAGGTCGTGGTGCCTTCGGCCAGAACGGCTGCCATCAACAAGTTCTCGGTACCGGTCACCGTCACCGGATGCATGGTAATATCTGCACCCTGCAAACGCCCCGCCTTGGCAACGATATAACCGTGTTCCACCACAATATCCGCGCCCATTTGGCGCATACCGTCTATATGGATATTTACCGGCCGCGAACCGATTGCACAGCCGCCGGGCAAAGACACTTTCGCCTCGCCAAAACGCGCCAGCAAAGGACCCAGCACCAGAATCGAGGCACGCATGGTTTTCACCAACTCATACTCGGCTTCTTTCAGCGTGACATTAGAGGCGTCGATTTCGATATTCAAACGCTCGTCGAACATCACCTGGACCCCCATCGAAACGAGCAACTGAATGGTTGTCGTCACATCTTTGAGGTGCGGCACATTCGACAAGATCACCGGCGTTTCCGCCAAAAGACATCCCATCAAAATCGGTAAAGCGGCGTTTTTGGAACCGGAGATTTCTACCGACCCTTCCAGATGCCCGCGACTGTCAATGACTAATTTATCCATACTTCTACTTTAAAACTCAATTCTTTGCGTTGGCGTCAATCGACTTATTCTACTTGGGTCTTGATTGACAGGGCGTGTAGTTCACCGCTCTCAAATTGAGCCTTAAACACATCATTCACCATTCTGTGACGCTGCAACGGACTTTTACCCGCAAATGACAGACTCGTCACCACCACGGCAAAGTTGCAGTCTGCACCACTCATTTCCACCTGACAGTCAGGAATGGCGGCTTGAATCATCTCTTGAATCTTCTCTGGCGACATAACTCTCTTCCAAAAAAATTATTTGCGTATTTTAACGCCTTTATTCAATAAAATCAGATTAATCGCCGAGATTAACGTCAGGAAGAACAGTGTGACCAGCAAACTCAATCCGATCGATACGTCGGATTGCTCAAAGAAACCGTAACGGAACCCGTCCACCATATAAAAGAACGGATTCAAATGCGACGCCTGCTGCCAAATCGCCGGCAATGCATGAATTGAATAAAACACCCCACTCAAAAAGGTCAGAGGCATAATAATAAAATTCTGGAATGCGGCCAAGTGATCATATTTATCCGACAGAATACCGGCCAACATACCCAAGCCCCCCATCATGGCCGCGCTTAACACCGCAAACAGCAAAATCCACAGCGGCGAATTAAAGCTCAGATCAAATCCAAAGACACCAATCACCAAAATACCCACGCCAACCGCCAGGCCACGCACAACTGAGGCCGCAATAAACGCCAGATAAAACTCAAACGGCGAAATCGGACTAAGTAAGGCGAAGGTCAAATTGCCGTGCATTTTGGATTGGATTAAACTCGAAGAGGTATTGGCAAACGCATTCTGCAAAATCGCCATCATCACCAACCCTGGAATCAGAAACTGGCTGTATTCCAGCCCACTGAACACTTCAATCTGCGTATCAATCACTTGGCCAAAAACCAGAAGGTAAAGCAGCGTGGAAACCACCGGCGCAAAAATAGTCTGCACCGAAACCGAATAGAAACGCTTCACCTCTTTAACAAACAGCGCCCAACAACCTGCTGCATTAAAGTTATTCATGCCTGAGCCGCCCCCGTTAATGCCATAAATACCTCCTCCAGCGTTGCATCCCGGGTGCGTACATCTTTAACCGCAATACCGCTGTGGTGAAGCATCCCCAACATATCACTCATGCTCTGTTCTTTTTCCAGTCTGAACAGATAACCCGCGTTATCATCCTCAACCAAGCGTGTTTTCAGCTCCATGCTCAAAGCCGTGTTTCGATTTTCCACCGCCACACGCACATAGCGAAAAGGGTGCGTCGCCAGCAACTGACTGGTGGTATCGAGTGCTTTGACTTCGCCGCGCTGCATAATCGCCACCTTTTCGCACAAAGCCTCGGCCTCTTCCAGATAGTGGGTCGTCAGGATAATGGTATGACCCTTCTGATGAAGCTCTTTCGTGAACTCCCACAAGGTATGACGCAAATCGACATCCACACCGGCCGTCGGTTCGTCCAACACCAATACGCGTGGCTTATGCACCAACGCCATGGCAATCAACACCCGACGTTTCATGCCACCCGACAACTGATTGGTAATCGCATCCGCCTTATCCGCCAGCGCCAGCCTTTCCAGCAGTTCGTCAATCCACTGTTTCTGCTCTTTGCCCTTAATTCCGAAATAACCGGACTGCAACTCCAACAGTTGACGAATCGTAAAAAACGGATCGGCGATCAATTCCTGTGGAACCAAGCCCAGCAAGCGTCGGGTCTGACGGTAATCTTGAATCACATCATAACCATGTACCTTGATTGCGCCACCGGAGGGCACCAACAGGCCCGACATAGCATTAATCAAGGTCGACTTGCCGGCGCCATTGGGGCCGAGCAAACCAAAAAAAGCGCCCTCTTCAACCTCAAAGGAAATCCCCTTCAAGGCCTCGAAAGAACCATACTGCTTGGTAACATGCTGAAACTGAACCGCTAAGGACATTTTAAAAACTCTTCTCGTAAACTACGCAACCGACAACACGTGTTCCAGATCATACAATGGCAGCAGGGTTCGCAACTGCCCGGGCAAAGCCACCACTTGTAATGGTTGCTGAAGCTGTGATTGCCAACGAAGCAATAATGCCAAGGCTACACTATCGGCTTGTTGCACCCGGCTAAAATCCACAGTCGCAGGGACTCTACCGCTGCCTTCGACCTGCTGCACAATACCCGGTACCGTCCGTACAGTCACGTGCTCAGGCAATTGCAGCTTAGTATCGTCGAACCATGTCACAGTCGACGCTGTCGAACCGGTTCTGCCTCTCATACGCCGTTAAACTCTTTATTTTTCTCTTTCATGGAAGAGATCACCGCGTCCACACCGATTTTGGCAAACTCCGAATCGTAGGTTTTACGGTAGTTAAGCAGCATACTGATACCCTCAACCATCACATCGTAAACCATCCATTTCTTACTTTTGTCATCCAAATAGGCGCGGTAGACCACATTGCTTTTATTGCCATCCGCCTGGGTGACTTCCGAAGAGATCGTGACCCGTCCCGGTTTCTCCTCCACCATCGGCTGCACCGCGACACTATTGATATTCAGTTTCAAAAGGCTTTGCGAATAGGAGCGCAGCAAAGTCGTGGTAAACTCGTCAATAAACGCTTGCTGCTGCGCTTCCGACGTCATGCGCCAATAACGCCCCATCACATAGCGCGCCATTTTGGGCGTATCCACATAGGGCAACACATATTCATTGGCAAACGCTTTAATCTTGGCCGGATTGCCTTCCAATTCGGCACGCTGCTCATTCAAAGCCTTCACCACGGTTTCGGACAACTGCAATACCATTTTTTCGGGATCATCCTGTGCAATCTCCGCAGCATGCGCACTGGTTGCCAACCCTAATAAAAATGCGACGAACACACCCCAAAAGGCATTAAAGCTATTTTTGCGTAAAACCAACATGACTCTACCCTTTATTTTTCGCTAAATTTGACCAAAAACTGACCGATCAAGTCTTCCAGCACCAACGCTGGCTGCGTCAAATCCAGCTGATCACCTTCTTTGAGAAACGTCTCTTCGGAACCCGGCACCAAACCGATATACTGATCCCCCAATAAACCGGAGGTCAGAATCGATCCTGAGGTGTCAATCGGCAGATCGCTAAACTCCTTGAACACACTCATCGTGACCCTGGCCTGGTAGGTTTTTTTATCGACACTGATGTCGGTAACACGCCCTACCACCACACCGCTGACCTTCACCGGCGCGCGCACTTTCAACCCACCGATATTGCTGAAAAGCCCGGTAATCTGATAACTCGGTTTCTCTTTCCAGCTATTGAAATTACTCACCTGAAAAGCAATCACTACCAAGGACACCAGTGTCATCAGCACAAAGGCCCCAACCCAAATCTCCACTTTTAGCTGCCGCTTCATGCCATTTCCTCTTTAACTAAACATCAATGTGGTCAACACAAAATCCAAACCTAATACACCTAAAGACGAATGCACCACCGTGCGGGTAGTCGCATTACTCACGCCTTCAGACGTCGGCATCGCATCCTCGCCTTGGAACAGCGCAATCACGGCAATCAAGGCAGCAAAAGCGATGGATTTGATAACCCCGTTCATCACGTCTTCCTGCCAATCAACCGAATCCTGCATCTGCGACCAGAAGGCGCCTTCGTCAATACCGAGCCAGCCGACGCCAACCATATAACCGCCCAGAATACCCATAGCGATAAACAGCAACGACAACATCGGCAAAGCGATAAACGCCGCCACAAAACGCGGCGCAAAAATAAACTTGCGCGGATCAACCGCCATCATTTCCAAAGCGGAAAGCTGCTCGGTGGAGCGCATCAGACCGATCTCCGCCGTCAGCGCCGAACCGGCGCGCCCGGCAAACAGCAACGCAGCGACCACGGGTCCCAACTCACGCAACAACGACAACGCCGTCATGGTACCCACCGCCTCTTCCGAGTTGTAATCCACCAGGACATTATACCCTTGCAAACTCAACACCATGCCCACAAACAGACCGGCGGTCAGAATAATCGGCAATGACAAAACAGCCGCCACATAAAGCTGTTTGACCAGCAGTTCAAAGCGCACAAAGGCATAAGGCAGTGCCGGCAGAAGGCCGGCCACAAAAAAGGCCATGCGCCCCAACCCGGCAAAAAGCGCCAAGGCACGCTCGCCCAACACCTCTATCTTAGCTATCATCCAATTCATAACCTTACCTCGCCCGCACGCATCGCTTGCTCGTAAGTTTCGTCAGTGTAATGGAACGGCACAGGCCCGTCCGGCAACCCTTTGATAAACTGCTCCACATAAGCCGACTGACTGTTAAGCACCTCTTCCTTGGTACCCTGTGCAATCACGCGACCTTCGGAAAGCACACAGACATAATCGGCAATCGAGAGCACCTCATCGACGTCATGCGAAACCACCACACTCGTCAACCCCAAACTATCGTTCAGCTTACGAATCAGTTCCACCAGCACCCCCATGGTAATCGGGTCCTGACCGACAAACGGCTCGTCATAAAAAATCATTTCCGGATCAAGGGCAATACCGCGCGCCAGTGCCACACGCCGCGACATGCCGCCGGAAAGCTCAGACGGCATCAGATAACGCGCGCCCTGCAAGCCCACCGCCTGCAACTTCATCAACACCAGCGGATAGATAATCGATTCAGGTAAGTCAGTATGCTCGCGCAGAGGAAATGCCACATTGTCAAAGACGTTCAAATCGGTTAACAAGGCGCCACTTTGAAACAGCATCCCCATTTTTTGCCGCAACGCATAAAGCTTGTCGCGCTTGAGGCGGTGTACATCTTCCCCCTCAACCAGAATACGGCCCGCATCCGGCTTTAACTGTCCGGCAATCAGCTTCAACAGCGTCGTCTTGCCGGTACCGCTCGGCCCCATGATGGCCGTCACCTTGCCTTTGGGTATCGCCAGACTCAAGCGATCAAAAATCATGCGCGAACCACGGGCAAAACTTAAATCCTGTATATCAATCAGCGTCTCGGCTTGCATGAAAACTCCAAACAATCCCCCGGTAGGCATCAGCCTTGTGAAAAAAAACAGGCCTGAAAACCAGGCCTGTTGAATTCAGAATCATTCAAATGGCGATTTCGCGCCACCTCAGTAGCCGGAAATCTCTCCGACAATCTTCAAGTTTGAAACTTGGGCCATATTAATGGATTCTCCCCCAATAAAAAAGGGGGCGCCAAGCAAGTTCTTCGGCAAGCTGTGCATAAACTCCTTGAGCAAATTGGCCTGCGCTTTACCATCATTCGACAACACCTCAATATAGCCGAAAGGGGTGCCCGACAAGATTTTTCCTTCCACTTGCCACGACCATCCTGCAAGCTGTTGCTTGCTCGAAACCAGGCTTACGCGCACGCCTTCCAGGATTTCATCAGGCAACCAGTTTTCTGAAAAAACCACCACACCGCCCAGTAAAACACCAAAAATCTGCTTTACCATACGTAGCTGCTG
Organism: Thiotrichales bacterium; assembly: GCA_014763835.1. Lineage (GTDB taxonomy): Bacteria > Pseudomonadota > Gammaproteobacteria > Thiomicrospirales > Thiomicrospiraceae > Thiomicrorhabdus. Next base: position 2,080 of record JACXUQ010000001.1, on the reverse strand, counting down.
ACGCTTCGCTTCATCCCAAGTCCCTTCAACCGCCAGATAGAACCAGAATTCTCCCACCGTATCAGCATATTCGGCAACCTCCTCCTCGTCCCACGCCAGCCACTCGACCTCGGGTACCAGAACGACATGCAAAGCATTACTGTAGTAATCCAACTGCCACTCTTCAGGCATATCTGCCGGATAAAATGCACCCTGCCAATCCGGATGCAACCAACCCACCGTCCCAATCTGTAAATTATTCAAGATCACCTCACGCATGCAAGACCAATCAAAATCCGGGGCTGCGCCACAGACAACTTTATCAGTCTATTATCGCCTAAATAGATGACGATTTTAATACACTCCACCCGACTCTTTATGTGCATAAATTTTTTTTATTATTAGAGATCACATTGGTTATAATACCGGACTGAATTTTTCAAAATTAAAGAGCAGTGACATGACCTTAACTTTACTCCTGCCCACCATCGCCTTGATTATCGGCCTAGTCCTACTGGCCTGGAGTTCCGATATTTTCATTGACGGCGCTGCGAGCACCGCCAACCACCTTTCCATCTCCCCCTTGATTATCGGCGTTGTCGTCCTCGGCTTTGGCACTTCCATGCCGGAGATACTGGTTTCCACCCTCGCCTCACTCGACAACAGCCCCGGATTGGCCATCGGCAATGCAGTCGGCTCCAACATCGCCAATATCGGCCTGGTGCTCGGCCTGACCGCAATCATCGCCCCGATTGCCGTCAAGTCCTCCCTGATCAAACGCGAACTGCCGGTATTAATGGGGGTCAGCATTGCCGTTTATCTACTGGTATTGGACGGCCATCTGGGCCTGCTGGACGGCACCGTTTTGGTTGTCGGCCTGATCCTGGTGATGTTATGGATGATCAAGGTTAACAAAGAAGCCGACCCAACCGATCCGCTGACCAGCGAAACCTCGCAGGAGCTGGCCACCAAACCGGACTTCACTCTGAACAAATCGATTTTTATGGTCATTGGCGGCCTCATCATCCTCATGCTCAGCGCCAAAATGATGGTGTGGGGTGCGGTCGAAATCGCCCGCTTTCTGGAAATCGACGAAGTGATTATCGGCCTGACCATTGTCGCCATCGGCACCAGCCTGCCTGAACTGGCCGCCTCGATTAGCGCCGCACGCAAGAACGAAGCGGACCTGATGATCGGCAACATCGTCGGCTCCAACCTCTTCAACATCCTCGCCGTTCTGTCGGTACCCGCTTTACTCGCCCCCTCGGTGCTCGAACCGGCTACGCTGCATGAAGACCTGCCGGTGATGCTTGGCTTTACGCTCGCCATGCTACTGTTTGCCTTCTCGCGTAAAGGCGATGCCGTGATTCACAAAGGCAAAGGATTGCTCCTCCTGGGAGCCTTCGCTGCCTATCTTGTGCTACTCTACTTCCGCACCCAAGCATAACCAGACCGGAGAGCGATACATGTTTTCAGAAGAACTCATAAACCGCGCCAAACAAGTCAAATTACTGCTGCTGGATGTCGACGGGGTTCTCACCAACAATTACCTCTACTACAGTGATGACGGCCAGGAACACAAGTCGTTCTACACCCGTGACGGCCACGGCATGGTCATGCTGCAAAAATCGGGCGTGGATATCGGCATTATCACCGGCAGAAAATCGCAACTGGTCAGCAACCGCATGCGCGATCTCAAGGTCAAACACGTCTACCAGGGGGTTCCCGACAAACTGCCGACCTTCTTGCAACTCATGGAAGAGCTGCAAATCGACTTTTCCGAAGTCGCCTATATCGGCGACGATATTTTGGATCTGCCGATTCTGACCCGCGTGGGACTTTCCGCCACGCCGGCCGACGGCGATCCGGAGGTCAAACAGCGCGTCAACCACATCTCCGCCTTCAAAGGCGGCCAGGGTTGCGTGCGCGAAATGTGCGAATTGATTATGAAAGCCCAGGGCAGCTGGCAAAAACATATGGACTTTTATTTGCGCGAAAACCTCTAAGAGAGCTTTGCACGAGATGGCTACACGAATAAAAATGGTTAAAAATAGCCTGATTTTTGTTGAAAAACTTGCTAATAGCGAGCTATTAGCTGCGT
>JACXUQ010000216.1 GCA_014763835.1 Thiotrichales bacterium | reverse complement strand
GACAAGGAAGGTTTTTTGCGTTCCGACCGCTCTTTGATTCAGACCATCGGCCGCGCGGCGCGTAACGTCAACGGCAAGGCGATTTTGTATGCCGACAAGATCACCCGATCAATGCGAACCGCGATTGACGAAACCGAGCGCCGCCGCGCCAAACAGATCGCGCATAACGAGCGCATGGGCATTGTACCGCAGGCGTTGAACAAGAAAATCAGCGACATTCTGGATGATTCGCCTTATGCTTCCAAAGCGGCGCGCGGTTTGGCGGCGAGAAAAGCGGCCGAGAAAGAGGGCGCTTACCATCCGGAGTTTGCGCATCTGACACCGGCGGAACTGGCCGCACAGATCAAAAAACTGGAAAAGTCCATGTACAAGGCCGCCAAGGAGTTAGATTTTGAGGAAGCGGCGGTACTGCGCGACCAGATCAAGCAGCTTAAGGGCAAAATGGTCGGCGTGGGCGATATGGGCGGTTAAAGGCGAGGTGGATTTTTACGCCTGAGAAAAACCGAACAGGCCGGGTAAGAGCCAACTCTACCCGGCCTGTTGAGTTTTTAAAAGCGCTGAAAACTCAGTATTCCTGATCTTCCTGCACGCGGAAACCGCTTTGGCCGCTAAGAGAGATAATCTCTTCCTCGGCGATTTTGGGTAGCTGACGTTTGCTTTCCAGTTTGATTTTAAGACGCAGGTTGTTCATGGAGTCGGCGTTGCGCAAGGCTTCCTCGTAGCTGATCTTGCCGGCCTCGTAGAGGTCGAACAGCGCCTTGTCGAAGGTCTGCATGTACTGGTCTTCGGAATCTTCCATGAGTTTTTTGATGCCGGAAATATCCGCTTTGAAGATCAGATCCTGCATACGCGGGGTATTGATCATGACCTCCACGGCGGCGACGCGCCCGCCGTCCAGACTGGGAATCAGGCGCTGCGAGACAATGCAGCGCAGGTTCAACGACAAGTCCATCAGTACGTGGTTGCGCTGAATCGGCGGGAAGAAGTTGATAATACGGTCCAAGGCCTGGTTGGTATTGTTGGCGTGCAGCGTCGACATACACAGGTGACCGGTTTCGGCGAAAGCTATGGCATGATCCATGGTGTCGTCGGAACGGATCTCCCCGATGAGGATGACGTCCGGTGCCTGACGCAGGGTATTTTTCAGGGCCGAATCGTAGGAGTCGGTATCCACGCCCACTTCACGTTGCGTCACAATACATTTTTTGTGCGAATGCAAGAATTCGATCGGGTCTTCGATGGTGATGATGTGCCCGTCGGAGTGCTCGTTACGCAAGTCGACCAGACTTGCCAAGGTGGTGGATTTACCCGAGCCGGTTCCGCCCACCACCAGAAACAGACCGCGTTTGCTCATGACCAGTTCTTTCAATACCGGTGGCAGATGCAGACTGTCAAAGGTGGGAATGTTGGTGATGACCGAACGGATAACCATGCCCGGCGTGCCGCGCTGCATGAAAACGTTGACACGGAAACGCGCCTTGCCGTGGATATGGTAGGCAAAGTTACATTCGTTGGTGTTCTGGAAGAGCGCCAGCTGCTCCGAGTTCATAATGGCGTAGGCCAGCTCTTTGGTCATGGCCGGCGTCAGTTTCTCTTCGGTGATATTGACCAGCACACCGTCCTTTTTCATGACCGCGGTGCGTCCGGCGGTGATGAAAAGGTCAGAGGCGCCCTGTTCCGTGAAGTAGATGAGTAGTTTATGCAGGTCTTCTTTAATGGCGTCCGACATGGGAGATCTCCTCTGATATTGCCTTTATGGAATCAAGGGCAATTCCGTTAACTCATGAATGTGTCTTTGTAGACGGCTTTGGTTTGCGCCGTTTCCAGGCTGATTTTGCGTTCGCTGACGAGTCGTTTCAAATCCTGGTCAAGTGTCTGCATGCCTATCTGATTGGAGGTTTGAATCACCGAGTACATCTGCGCAACTTTGTCTTCGCGAATCAGGTTCTTGATGGCTGCCGTGCCGATCATGATCTCGTGGGCGGCGATTCGTCCGCCCTCCGTTCTTTTCAACAGGGTTTGCGAGATAACCGCCTTCAGCGATTCGGAGAGCATGGCGCGTACCATCGCTTTTTCGTTGGCGGGGAACACGTCAATGATACGGTCAATGGTCTTGGCGGCGGAACTGGTGTGCAGGGTACCGAATACCAGGTGGCCGGTTTCCGCCGCAGTCAGCGCCAGACGGATGGTTTCGAGGTCACGCATCTCGCCGACGAGGATAATGTCGGGGTCTTCACGCAGTGCCGAGCGCAGGGCGTTGGAAAAGCTGTGGGTGTCGCGATGCACTTCACGCTGGTTGACCAGCGAGCGTTTCGACTGGTGGATAAATTCGATCGGGTCTTCGATGGTCAGAATGTGGGCGTTTTTACGTTCGTTGAGGTAGTTCACCATCGCCGCCAGTGTGGTCGATTTACCGGAACCGGTCGGCCCGGTCACCAGCACGATACCGCGTGGCGTATCGGCAATGCTTTTGAAAATTTCCGGTGCTTTGAGGTCTTCCAGCGTCAGGATCGTGCTGGGGATGGTACGGAACACCGCCCCTAGACCGCGGCTTTGACGGAAGACGTTGGTACGGAAACGCGCGACATTCGGCAGTTCAAAGGAGAAGTCGAGCTCGAAATGCTCTTCAAAATTCTTGCGCTGCTCGTCGTTCATGATGTCATAAATCATCTTTTGCGCCAGTTCCGGTTCGAGCGCCGCGGTATCGAGCCGCTTGACATCGCCGTCTAGGCGGATCATGGGAGGCAGGCCGGCGGAAATATGAAGGTCGGAAGCACCTTGTTTGGCGCTGAATTCTAATAGCTGGGTAATATCCATGCGGGGTTCCTCAAACGACAAGGCTTAACTGAGTAAGATTCATTATAGTGAAGAATTTTTTCAAAAATAAACAATTCCTGCGAATTTATTGGGGTTGTTGGTCCTGCAGGCAGAGTGCGGCGGCCTGATGAACCTGTGACGAGCCGAACCTCAGCCGGCTCCCGGAAGGCATGGAGTGTCTAAAAAGATTTGGGTATCCATATTTTGTGATTGACTCACATACCGATGATTTAAACCACGAAGCACACGAAGAGTACGAAGTTATTATTGCGTTGAGGTACATCAAGTTAAATTAACTTATTGATATAAATGGAGAGCTTTGCACGAGAAGTCATTGACTGATGACTTAAAATAGCCTTACTTAAAATTTAGAGAGTTAATCCACATGGCTTGGAAAAATACCTTTCAGCA
>JACXUQ010000215.1 GCA_014763835.1 Thiotrichales bacterium | reverse complement strand
CTTGAAGCTTTCAGGCCCTATTATTTTGACCGCTCGCATCAGGAGTGGTTGGATGTCATTAACCCGCAATACCATGTGGGGGACGTGACCTCCGATTACATCGGTGACCGGCTGACCGAGCCCGGTGCGGACACCTTTCTGGATCAGGTTTTACGCCTGGATGTGACGACCCTGATTGTGGATGATCCGGTGAAACGCGTCGATAACATGACGATGGCCTGGGGGTTGGAGGCGCGCGTGCCGTTTCTGGACCACAAATTGGTGGAACTGGTGATGTCGTCACCGCCGGAATTGAAATTGAAAGACAATGGCAAGTTTCTGCTTAAGCGCATTGCAAGAGGGTTGATACCGGATGCGGTGATCGATCGTCCCAAGGTGGCGTTTCCGATGCCGGCATTGAAGTATGTGCGCGGTGAGTTCTACGATTTCATGAGAAAAGTACTGACCAGTCCGCAGGCCAAAGCGCGTGGCATTTTTAATGAAGCGGCTTTGGAGAAGCTGTTGGCCAATCCGGAAGCGCCGGAGGCGTTTACCGCTATTCAGGGCAGCAAGTTGTGGCACGCGGCCTTATTGGAGTATTGGCTGCAGATGCATGTGGATAAAACATTGCAATAAACATGGTTGATTCGTTATAAGTCGAATCTATATTGGGCTGTATTTTTGCAGCATAACCTAGTAAAATAGTATGAAATTCGACGCTTTGCATAAGGAGTAACCATGTCAGAAGCTATGGAAAAAGAAACGTTGGCGCGTATCCACGATCAGGTCACGAATAATCCGGTGGTGCTGTATATGAAAGGCACCCCGCAGATGCCATCATGCGGTTTTTCGAGCCGTGCGGCGCAGGCATTGATGGAAACCGGTGAAAAGTTCGCCTTTGTAAATGTATTGGCCGATCCGGCAATTTTTGAATATCTGCCAAAATATCAGGACTGGCCGACGTTCCCGCAGCTTTACATTGGCGGCGAGTTGCAAGGCGGTTGTGATATTACGCTGGAACTGGCAGCAGCAGGCGATTTGAAAGAGATGATGGCAAAAGCGAATGCCGCGGCACAAGCCTGATTGATCGTTGCGCTCTTATACAAAACGCCCCGTCCGCTTTGTCGAACGGGGCGTTTTTTTATGCCGCAAAAAAATCAACAGGCCGGGTTCAGTCCACTTCCCGATAGAGCGGCCATTGGTTGACAATTTCACAAAACAGGTCGGCGGTCTTTTCGGTGTCATACACCGCGGAGTGGGCCTGTGCATTGTCCCACGCCATGCCGGCTTTTTCGGCGGCCTTGGCCAGCACCGTCTGGCCGTAAGCGAGTCCGGCAAGCGAGACCGTATCGAAGGTACTGAATTCGTGAAACGGTGATTTCAGTTCACAGCGTTCGGCGGCCTTTTTGACAAAGCCCAAATCAAAGAAGGCATTGTGGCCGACTAAAATCGCACGCGTGCAGCCAGTCTCTTTAAGTTGCTGCTGGATGGGCGCGAACAGGTGCTGCAATGCTAGCTTTTCGCTCACGGCGCCGCGAAAAGGATGATAGGGGTCATCCACGCCGATGAATTTGAGGGCGGATGGGTCAAGGTTGGCGCCTTCAAACGGCAGAATGTTTTTGGAGAAGGTCGCATCGCGTAATAGGTCGCCATTATGGTCCATCTTCAGTGTGACCACGGCCATCTCGATCAGTGCATCGGTGTCGGCGTTGAAACCGGCGGTTTCGACATCGACCACCACCGGCAGAAAGCCGCGAAAGCGCTCTTTTATGTGGGTAATTCGTGACATGGGCTGCTTTAGCTGCTTGGCAGCATTAAAGAGTGGAGTTAGAAAGCACCATTATAAAGGCTTAATGAGTACTTTGGAGTTACGTTGATAATTATAGAGTTGCTGTTTCTTTTCCGGCAGTGCGTTCACCGCGCTCAAAACAAAACCGTGTTCGATAAACCAATGGTGAGTATGGGTCGTCAATAAGAATAATTTGTTGATGGCGGTGTGTTTGGCTTTGGCTTCAATCGCGTTGAGCAACTCTTCGCCGAGTTCCTGGCCCTGATATTGTGGATGCACCGCCAGGCAGGCGAGTTCGCCAAAGCCGTTCTCATGTTGATAAAGCGCCGCGCAGCCGATAATGAGGTGATCACGTTCGAGCACAATGAAGTTCTCAATTTCCAATTCCAGCAACTCGCGCGAACGTTTGACCAGCACGCCTTGTTGCTCCAGCGGGGCGATCAGGTCGAGTATGCCGCCGACATCCTCAATGCTGGCCTGGCGAACCTGATGATAACGGTCGCTGAAGACCAGGGTGCCTACGCCGTCACGGGTGAAGAGTTCGAGCAGAATGGCGCTGGGATCCTGTTTATCCATTAGATGGATGCGACGCACCTTTTCACTGGCTTTGCGAACCTGTTTCAGCAGATGTTCCTGTTCGGCATTTTGCGGGGATTGCATCAGGTGATGGAGTTCCGGCACACTGAGTTGTTTCGGCAGGCCGGCCATCTCTTCCGGTGTGGTGAAAATCATCAGCTTGTCCGCCTGTAGCGCGGAAGCCACTTCGCAGGCCTGTTCCAGTGTATTGAGATTGAAAATTTCCCCTGTCAGCGAGTAGGCCAAAGGGGTCAGCAGGGTAATCTGGCCGGCATTGAGATTGGCGGAAATGGCCTGGTGATTGATTTTTCTGAGCTTGCCGGTATGTTGGTAGTCCACGCCGTCGATGACGCCCTTAGGCTGGGCGATGACCCAATTGCTGGAAGTGATTGTCAGAGGAGTAGGCTGCATACAGTTGGCCTGGCTGAAACTGGCTTCGACCTGACTGCGCACCGTGCCGATGGTTTGCTGGAAAACAGGCAACAGTTCGCTGCTGGTGATGCGGAAATGGCGGTGAGTCTGCCAATTTAAGCCGGCGTCTTGCAGCGCATCGTTGATTTGCGGGGTGGCTCCCATCACCAACACTATTTTCAGGCCTAGGTTGTGCAACAGTCCGACATCCTGTGCCAACTGTTTGCGGCTCTCCGCTGTGATGAGCAGCTCGCCAGGCAGATAGATAACACAGGTTTTCTCACGGTGTTGTTCTATGTAACGAGACGATTGTCTAAGACTATTGATAAATTCGAGTTCGGATTTCTGCATGGTCTGTCACGTGTCATTAATGGCGGGTTGATGAAAAAACCGTGCCGATTGAGTCATATCCTAGGTATCTTAAAGTCAGATATGCGAAAATAATGCCAAATAGTTTTAAGAGAGAGCTTTGCACGAGATGG
>JACXUQ010000214.1 GCA_014763835.1 Thiotrichales bacterium | reverse complement strand
AACTTGCTAATAGCGAGCTATTAGCTGCGTTTTCCGCCTCAACCAGCCAATTTTTTCCTCATTTTTATTTCGCGCCCCACTCGTGCAAAGCTCTCCTTAAGTTGCGATTACAGCGGTACGGACTCGTATTCAACCGCGGCATCGCGCATCGCTTGCAGGTCTGATTCTTTGATCAGGTGGCGTTCCATATTGTAAAGGCGGCCGTTGAGACGTTGTGAAATCTTTCTCGCCATCATAATCAAATCATGCATTGCCGCAGGCGCACGGATACTGGTCGGCAATTGCAGGATCAGTGCAATGCCGGGTGTCGTGTGGTTTTGCAGATTGTCTGTCGGAAACGTGCCCGGTTCGAGGATGTTGGCCACGCGGATAATCTCGCGCCCTTTGCTGTCGGTGGTGACGTAAATCTGATTTTTGGAAAAACTCAAACCCACGCCGAGCAATGCCTGATTGACCGCTTCCATGCTGAATTCCTGTCCCGAACCGCCGGTGCTCAACACCAAGAGGGCAAAAATCTCAGGTTCGGTTTTTGCTCCCTGCGATTGACCCGGTGACTCGCCCTGCTGTTCCGGCGGAATGCCGAATCTGACTTTGCTGGACGAGGCGGATGGCGCATTGAGTTCTTCCAGAGTATAAAGCTCCTCAACATGCAGAACATGGTGTTTAGGGCCGTTAGCGGCTACGGCTTCAGGCTGGCTTGTTTCATTAACGGTAACGTTGGATGGCTGCAGTTGAAATTCGTCATCAAACGGCAGCTTGGCCTGGTTTTCCGGAACCTGATGCTCCTCTCCCAGTTGCGGCTGGCTATCGTCGATCTGCAGACGTGAAACCGTTTGTGGTGACAAGCCAGGATGTTCGTCGCCAAGGCCGTTTAAAGCGCGCGACGCCTGTTGTCTAGGATTCGTTGTCGTTTGAGGGGTGCTTGCAGTAACATTTTCTGGGTTACTTTTGCTTTTTGCCTGTCTTTTTTTGCTTAGAAAGAATAAAACGCCAATCACGACAATGGCAAAAATCAGCAAAACTTGCTGTAACTCATTCATGTATACGGCTCCACACTCTGCGATGCAACGAAAGAATTGGGCATTTGGCTAAGATGATTTTTTTACGCGCAAAAATGCGCACAGCCAAATTGCAAAAAATAAACATGATTGTACCTTTTATAGCCACAGAATTTCCAGTGAAAGTCGGCTAAAATTCATACACTCGACGATAAGGCGGCGCGTTTGTGGAGAAACCCGGTTTTTGTACCGGGTTGCGGCCTTTTTATCTTCGCTTGGTATTGTCGTTCAGAATGAGAAAAACGGTGGTTACGAATTCGCAAAACAACGATCCATTGATTTTGGGGCTGGATGTCGGCACCAGCGGGTTGCGTGCCTGTCTGGTCAATCCGCACGCTGCGCCCGCGTCACGCATTGTGCTCGGTGCGAGCGTGCCGATGGCATTTCCCGAACGTGATGCGGCCACCGGTAACAGTGAGCAGGATTGCATCGTCTGGAGCCAGGCCTTGGAGGAGCTGTTTGTCGCTTTGTCGCAACAGGCGCAATGGTCGGACTTTGCTCCGCGTATTTCGCATATTGTGGCCGATGCCACCTCCTCCTCGGTGGCGCTGTGCGATCGGCAAAGCGCGCTGCCGCTCGGCAAGGCACTGATGTACGACGACCAACGGGCCGTCGAGCAGGCTGCGGTTATTGCAAAGACAATGGCGTCTCAGAATGAGCGGGATAGCGCTGCACAAGGCGCCAACAGTACGCTGGCGAAAGTATTGTATGTGTTGCAGCACGTTGCGTACAGCAAGCACCAAACTTTACAGATTTGTCACCAGATTGACTGGATAAACCGTCAGCTGACCGGGAAATGGTGCGCCACGGATGAAAACAATGCGTTAAAACTGGGGTATGATGCCCGCGAGCGCGTCTGGCCGGAGTGGGTAAAGGCGTTGCTGGGCGATTATGCCGCACGCAATGGATGCCAGATCAGTTTGCCGGAGGTGGTGGCGCCGGGTACGCCGCTCGCTCCCGTGGCTTCGGTTTGGCGCGAACGCTGGGGGGTGAATCCGCAGGCGCTAGTCTGTGCGGGAACCACCGACAGCATTGCCGGCTTTTTGGCATCGGGCGCGTCCGAGTGCGGCGATGCGGTGAGCTCCCTGGGTTCGACCCTGGCGTTCAAACTCATTTCCAGATCGCCCATTTTTGCGCCGGAATACGGCGTTTACAGTCACCGCCTCGGTGATTGGTGGCTGGTGGGCGGCGCATCTAATAGCGGCGGCGCGGTGTTAATGCATTATTTTGATTTAGCGGCATTGAAACAAACACTGCAGGCGCTGCAGCAAGAGATTAACGCGCTGCCGTTGGCTCCGACCGAGCAGTTTTATCCGCTGCTGCGCGCCGGCGAGCGTTTTCCGCTTGCCGATCCGGCCTGGCCGCCGCGTTTGCCTGAAGTGCCGGATGCGGATGCGTCCATGGCCGAAAAAAAGGCGTTTTTATTCGCCCTGTTGCAAGGGCTGAGTCATATCGAACGTTTGGGATATGAGCGTTTGCAGGCGTTGGGAGCCGATTCGCTTAAAAGGGTTTATACGGTTGGCGGCGGTGCTCAAAACGCCATTTGGCAGCGTCTGCGCGAGGCATATCTTAAGGTGGAGTTTGCAGCGCCCGAATCGAGGGACGCGGCCTATGGCGTGACCCGCTTAGTCAGTGAATTTAGTGATCAGAAAGGAGAAAAAAGTGACGGTATTGAGTACACAGCAGTTGATTGATGCGTTGAATGCGGATGTGGTCGATTTTAGCCAAACGGTTCAGACAATCGAACAGGAGTACGATTTTACGCCGACGCGTTTTGTGAATGGGGAAACGGTGAACGAGGCCGGCACCAATAACGGTTCCTGCAAGATTTTTGCGTTTGCCAAATTGCACGGCCTTTCCGAGCAGGCGACGTTGAATGCCTTTGGTGATTATTACCGTGTGGATGTCTTGCAACATCCCGAGAAGGAAGATCATCAGAATATCCGCAATTTCATGCGTTTTGGCTGGCAGGGTGTGCAGTTTGACGGTGCGGCGCTGCAGCCTAAATAAGCTTTGAATCCAAGTCTCTTAAACTGAACAGGCCGGGTAAGGAGTTTCCCTACCCGGCCTGTTCAGTTTTTAATTGATAGAGAGCTTTGCACGAGAAGTCATTGACTGATGACTTAAAATAGCCTTACTTAAAATTTAGAGAGTTAATTCACATGGCTTGGAAAAATACCTTTCAG
>JACXUQ010000213.1 GCA_014763835.1 Thiotrichales bacterium | reverse complement strand
AGGTCGGCCCCAAGCCGCTGATTGAACATGCCGCCAAATTACGCGCCAAGTTCTGTGAACTGGTGGGGAGTCGATTGCGCGAAAGCTCCGTGGATACCTATTTTACCGTCGGTTTGTTTTCGAGCTTGGATGCGGTGATGGATACCGAGATGAAATTCCTGCTCGACAAGATGAATTTGTGTCAGGAGGTAAAACTGGCCTTGCTTGAGCGCCAAGGTAAGCTTGGTGTGGTTCTTGATGTGGTTTGCGGTCTGGAGAAAGGGGCAACCGATTTTGCGCTTCCGCAAGGGGTGAGCGGCAAGGAGTTGTCGACGCTCTATTTGCAGGCGATGCGCTTTGCTGAAGAAGCCAAGCTGTTTTAGTTGCGTCTTCAAAACAAAAAAGCCCCGAATCCGGGGCTTTTTTGTTGATGGTGGAGAGCGCGATTAAGCGTGGTATTGCGGGCTTAATTCCACCACGGCATTAATAAAGGCGGCGGCGTGTTCCGGATTCACTTCAGGGTGAATGCCGTGTCCCAAGTTGAAGACATGGCCTGAACCTTTGCCGTACTGCGCCAGAATGTGCGCGACTTCTTTGCGGATGCGTTCTGGTTTTGCATAGAGGATGCTCGGGTCCATATTGCCTTGCAGCGCCACTTTATCACCGACGCGTGCACGGGCGTTATTGATGTCGGTGGTCCAGTCCAGTCCCAGTGCATCGCAACCGGTTTCTGCCATGGCTTCCAGCCACTGTCCGCCACCCTTGGTGAACAGAATCACCGGCACTTTGCGGCCGTCGTTTTCACGTTTCAGACCGTCGACAATCTTCTGCATATAACGCAACGAGAACTCTTTATAGTCACGAGGGGTCAGTACGCCGCCCCAGGTGTCGAACACTTGCACCGCCTGTGCGCCGGCTTCGATCTGCGCGTTAAGATAAGCGATGACGGAGTCCGCCAGTACATCCAGAATGTGGTGCAGCGTCATCGGCTCGTCGTACATCATCGCTTTGATTTTGGAGTAGGTTTTGCTCGAGCCGCCCTCAACCATATAGGTCGCCAGGGTCCAAGGGCTGCCGGAGAAGCCGATGAGCGGCACGCGGCCGTTCAGGGCCTTACGGATGGTGCTGACGGCATTCATGACGTAACCTAGATCGGAACCCATGTCCGGAACATACAGTTTTTTGGCGTCGGCCAGGGTGCGCACCGGCTTGTCGAACACCGGACCTTCGCCGGTTTCAAAACGTAATCCCAGTCCCATGGCGTCGGGAATGGTCAGAATGTCGGAGAACAGAATGGCCGCATCCAGCGGGAAACGTTCCAATGGCTGTAAAGTGACTTCACAGGCCAGCTCGGCATTGCGGCACAGATCCATAAAGCTGCCCGCTTTGGCGCGGGTGGCGCGGTATTCTGGCAGGTAACGTCCCGCTTGACGCATCATCCATACCGGGGTGCGGTCCACCTCTTCTTTGAGAAGAGCGCGTAAAAAACGGTCGTTTTGCAGTGCTACCATTGAGAATCCCTTTATACATTATGAGTGCCGGCGCGTGATGACGCGCCAAGCCTTTGATATAACCAAATTAATTGCAAAAATAATCGCCCTATTCTAACGGAAATGCGCGCTTGCGGAAACTAAAAATGCCGCATGGGCGTGTTGGATGGGGTTATGGTGCGGTTTGGGTGTGTAAAGGATTGAGCTGATCAATCGCGTTGGGGGTGTCGATGACCATAAACATATTGCCTTTGTAGAAATAGGCGAGTCCGCGCACCTCGATGACCCGGCCTGCTAGCTTTTGCAGAGCGTTGAAATCGAACGCATTCCAGCGCTCTTTGGGAATACGGATGCCGGTGGTATCCAGATTTACGATGTAATAAGTGGAGGAAGCCTCAACGGTTTGGACTTTGCCGCGAATAATGCGCCAGCCGTCATCGTCTTTGCGCAGTTCGCTGCTGTTGGCAAGCGGAAAGTGCAGTTCGGGATTTTTTTCGGCCAGATCCCAAAGTTGGTAGCGGTTGTCGCGCGCCACCTTTTCGGCCGCAAAATAGCACTGCTGGTGCAGGGTGTTAACACTCTCGGGTTGCGCCAGGGCGAAGCCGCTTTTGATTATTTCGGCATTGATATTGGTGCCGTCGCGCAGAAACAGATGCACCATTTGACGGCCGCGGTTGTCGACGGTTTCCTGATCGTATTCGACCCCGACATCCAGTTGGTTGTTGGCCAAAAGCTTATTCAGCAAGGTTTGCGCCTCTTTAGCCAGCGGTTGGCCCGGTGTATTAAACTTGTAGGTGCGCGGGATTTGCGGTGCCTTGATGCCGATAAGACGTACGCGTCGGTCTTGAATCACCAGACTGTCACCGCTGGTGGCATAGGTGGCCTTGACCCAGGTGAGTTCTTTGGTGGGCGCACAGTCGTCCGCCCACAGGTTGGAAGCGGCAAACAGGAAACACGCAGCGGCCAGGCGGCAAAAAGTATGGATTGTCATGGCAAAATGGTACTGTTTTTATCGGTTAAGCAAAGGATTGCATGAGGTTTACACCATCCTAGCAATTCCAGGGCCTAAATACAAAGTTTGGCCGAATGGCAATTTGCAGATATAAAAAAAGCGCTGGTTCCAGGCGGTTGCCAGGAAAACAGCGCTTTGCTGGAGAAGCAAAAAATTTTGCTTATCGACGACCGTATTTCTGTTTGAACTTCTCAACACGACCTTCAGTATCCACCAGTGTTTGCTTACCAGTGTAGAAAGGGTGAGAGGCGCTAGAAACTTCAACACGAACTAGCGGGTAATCTTTACCGTCTAGAGTGATCGTCTCACCAGAAGTTTTTTCAATCGTAGAACGAGTCACGAATGTTTCACCAGTAGAGATGTCCTGGAAAACGACTTCGTTATATGCTGGATGAATGTCTGCTTGCATGATGACGGTCCATTAAATTAATTTTTAAAAAAGTGAATTATAGTGATAAAAATCAAAAATGCAAATTTCTTTTTAGGAAAAATCGGCTTTTCTGATTGAATTTATTACCAAAATAAAGACTAGCACCGGCCTGTCAGGTTTTTGAATCTTAGAAAAACTCAACAGGCCGGATAGGCGGTTTAGCGTTTCATGGCGGCGAACAGTTCGGCGTTGGTTTTGCTGACTTTCATCTGATCGATCAGGGTTTCCATCGCTTCGGCTTCGTTCATGGATTGCAGGAAGCGGCGCAGAATCCAGATGTTCTGCAGTTCGTCCTGTTTGGTCAGCAACTCTTCCTTGCGCGTACCGGATTTCTC
>JACXUQ010000212.1 GCA_014763835.1 Thiotrichales bacterium | reverse complement strand
CTGCCTTTGGTGTAGTAGCTGATAATGGCGTTGGGCGCATTTTCGTCCTGCTGGTAGAACTTGGTCCAACTGTGCCAGCTCGATTGCGCCACAGACTGTTTGAAACGCCCCGGCATACGATAAACACGTGTCATCTGTTCCGCCAATAGTTTGAGGTAACGCTTTTGGTCAATCAACCCTGCGCGCAGCAGAATCAAGGCGTCGTAATAAGAGGTCACGCCCTCAAACCACCATAACTGGTTGGTAAAGGCCGGCTCCAACAAGTCGGATTGCTGGATCACCGCCGGCTGAATGCGCTTGACGTTCCATAGATGGAAATACTCGTGGCTGCAGAGTTCCAAAAACTGTAGATAGGCGTCGGTCGCCTCTTGCATGCCGGGATAGGGAAGGTCGTCACGACTGCACATCAACGCCGTGGAATTGCGATGCTCCAGTCCGCCATAATCGTTGCCGGTCACCATCACTTGGAAAACATACTGATCAATCACCGCCGGCTCGCCGAACAGACGGATTTCGGTTTCGCAGATTTTGGTCAAATCCTGCTTCAGGCGCTCAAAATCACATTCAAACAGGCCGGTCAACACCATCTTGTGCGGGATGCCGCACGCCTCGAAACAGATTTCGTGGAAATTGCCAAGTTCAAAAGGATAGTCAATCAGCTCGTCATAGTTTTGCGCGCCATAAAGGCCAAAGCCATCCTTATCCACCGCCAACGCCGGCATGCCGGTGGCCACGCGCCACTGCTGCTGGCGACTATGCGCACTGTGCTGCAGCTCAAAGGTACAGGCGGCACCGCGCTGGCTTTGAACCGCCAGAAAAACTGAGGTGCCATTAAAAAAGGCGTGCGATTCATCAAAATGGGCACCGCGTACCGACAGATCCCACGCATAAACTTGATAACGGATTTCGACCGCCTCACCGCTGGAGGCGAACTGCCAGCGCGACTTGTCCAACGCCTGCAACTCAACCGCCCCGCCCTTAAGCGTGGTGGCACGAGGTGCAATCAGATGCTTGGAAAAATCCCGAATCAGGTAACTTCCTGGAATCCAGTTGGGCAAATAAACCACTTCAAAAGGCGTTTGGGGCTTTTCAATATGCAGGCTCACTTCATACAAATGACCCGCAGGATCCTGCGGAACAAGGGTGTAGTGGAGTTCTGCGTGCTTCATGTGATTTCCTTTTTGGGTTGAAACGTGGGTCTTTTAAGCATTAAAAAACGGTCATTCATTATAGTAAAAAGCGATAACGCAAGCGCGGTAAAAAAAACCGCTACCCGGCCTGTTGAGTTTTATTTTCGGTGGAAAATCGGATTTGAAAAACAGACCACGCAACGTTGCGGAAAGTGTGAGATTTAACCCTCAAGCGTTTATAATATGCTTTTATCTATTTTTACGTTAAAAGGAACGCCTTGTGATCCGCACTCGATTTGCCCCCAGCCCGACAGGTTACCTCCACATCGGAGGGGTGAGAACCGCACTGTTTTCATGGTTGTACGCCAAAAAACTTGGCGGTGAATTCATTCTCAGAATCGAAGATACCGACCTGGAGCGCTCAACCGAAGAGTCGGTGAATGCCATTCTGGAAGGCATGAGCTGGCTGGAGCTGGATTACGACCAGGGCCCTTTTTACCAGACGCACCGTTTTGAACGTTACAAAGAGGTGATCGATCAACTGCTTGCCAACGGCCATGCCTATTACTGCTATGCCACCCCGGAAGAGTTGGACGAAATGCGCGAGGCACAAAAAGCGGCTGGCGAAAAACCGCGCTATGACGGACGCTTCCGCGACTTTGACGGCATGCCGCCGGAAGGCATTCAACCGGTCATCCGTTTCAAAAACCCGACTGACGGCGAAGTCGTGATTGAAGACATGGTCAAAGGCCGTGTGGTCATTGCCAATAAAGAGCTGGACGATCTGGTTATCGCCCGTTCCGACGGCACACCCACCTACAATCTGACAGTAGTGGTGGACGACTGGGATATGGGAGTCACCCACGTTATCCGCGGTGACGACCACCTTAACAACACGCCACGCCAGATCAACCTGTACAAGGCAATGGGCGCGCCGCTGCCTAAGTTCGCCCACATTCCGATGGTTCTGGGCGAAGACGGCAGCCGTCTGTCCAAACGTCATGGCGCGGTTAGCGTACTGCAATATAAAGAGCAGGGGTTCCTGCCTGAAGCCTTGCTGAACTACCTGGTGCGTTTGGGTTGGTCGCACGGCGATCAGGAGATTTTCAGCATTGACGAGATGATTGAACACTTCGACCTGAATAACGTCAACAGCGCGCCGTCGACGTTTAACGGCACCAAACTGCTATGGATCAACGAACAGCACTTTAAAGTAGCTAAAAAAGAACACCTGTCACGCCACCTGGCACCTTTTATGACCCAGTTTGGCTGTGATCTGTCGCAAGGCCCTGATCTTGCGGATGTGGCAGACCTGTTGCGCGACCGCGCCAAAACCTTTGTGGAGATGGCACAGGCGGCGGTTTATTTCTACCAGGATTTTGACAGTTTTGAAGAGGGCGCCGCCAAGAAGCACTTACGTTTAGTGGCTGCCGAACCGCTGCAGCTGTTATTGAACAAACTGGAAACTTTGCAGGAATGGCAGGCCGAACCAATCCACGCCGCCATCAACGCCACCGCTGAAGAACTCGGCGTCGGCATGGGCAAAGTCGGAATGCCTTTACGTGTTGCCATCACCGGCGGCGGTCAATCACCGGCTATCGATGCCACAGCAGCGCTGATCGGCAAACCGCGCTGTATCGCCCGTCTGCAAATGGCTTTGGCTTATATTGCAGCACGCGGAGAAGGGGAGTAATCCTTTTTTGAAAAGTCGATAAAGTTGCAAAAAGGCCGTTTTATACGGCCTTTTGACTTTCTTCGCCATGGCAAATCAAGAAGTTAAGCGCAGCGTCATCAAAACCTCAAAAAAATATCAAAAAACTCACATATTTTTTCATGCAAACGCTTGACCAAAGCCGCTTTATCTATATAATACGCCACATCAACTCAAGGGGGCTATAGCTCAGCTGGGAGAGCGCTACAATGGCATTGTAGAGGCCGGCGGTTCGATCCCGCCTAGCTCCACCAAAGTTGAAAAGAGCAGTTTTAAAGTCAACAAGACTCGCTTGGATTGACAGCGTCAATCAACAATCTGTCCCGTTCGTCTAGAGGCCTAGGACACGGCCCTTTCACGGCTGTAACAGGGGTTCGACTCCCCTACGGGACGCCATTGCGGGAATAGCTCAGTTGGT
>JACXUQ010000211.1 GCA_014763835.1 Thiotrichales bacterium | reverse complement strand
CTTGAAGATATTTACGGCAGAACCTGATCGATGTTGAAAACCTTGCGCGCTCTGTTGCCCCACCAAGCCGCCGTTCTGATCGTCGGCGTGATGACGCTGGTGCATATCGCATTAGCGTTCAGACTGGAACTGGGCGGCGACGAAGCGCACTATGCGCTTTACGGACTGATGCCCGACTGGAGCTATTTTGACCACCCGCCCCTGGTCGGTTGGCTGCAAATTCTGCCGATGTGGCTCTTCCCAACCGATTGGGCGGCGCGCATCGTACCGATTACACTCTATGTGCTGTTAAACTGGCTGCTCTATCGGCTGACTAACCGTCTTTTTGCGGCCGACCCGGCCTGTTCAGTTTCTGCAACGCCTTCGCAAGCCAATGACCATTGGCAGGGTTTCTGGGCGGTGGCGCTGTTAAACGCCACGCTGATGTTTCCGTTAATGGGCATGGGCATGCTGCCGGACGATCCGCTGATGGTGATTGTACTGGCGCTGGTCTGGCTGGTTTGGGAGATGTTGGAAACTCAACAGGCCGGGTCGCCGATCCGTTTAAGACAGTGGCTATTGCTCGGGCTGCTAGTGGGCTTAGCCGCACTGTCCAAATACACCGCCATTACCTTGGTGCTGTCGCTGTTTTTAGTCATGACCATCGAGAAACGCTGGTCTTGGCTGCGCAATAAAGGGTTGTGGATTGCTGTCGGTGTGGCACTGCTGGTAATCTCCCCGCTACTGTACTGGAACGCCATTCACGACTGGGCCTCTTTCCTCTACCAGCTGCATCACGGCACCCACAACCCAGACTGGAAAATCACGCGCCTGTTGCGCTCACAGGCTGTGCAGCTGGTAGTCTATACGCCGCTGCTGTTTCTCTTCGGCTGGCTGATGATGCTGTCACTCAAAAACTACCGACACGCTGCAAGCCGTTTGCTGCTGCTGTTTGCCGTGCCGGTGTTTGCGTTGTTTGCCTGGGGATCAGGGCGTGAAGAGAGTCTGCCGCACTGGCCGGCGCTGGCCTGGCTGCTGTTGATTCCGGTGGTCGTGCACTGGCTGTGGTGCCGCCGTGAAAAACGCTGGGTGACATGGCTAACGGGCCTGCAAGCGACAATCGCCGTTGCGCTGAGTTTGACCCTGCACAGCTTTCTGGCTACGCCGTGGATTCCGTTTCCAGACAATAAACACCCGCTGCAAGGCGAATGGGGTTGGCAAGCCGCTGCGCAAACCGCCCAAGCCCTGCAGACGGAATTAGCGGATGGCAAAGCCTCCTTGCCGCTGTTTGTCTCAAACTGGAGTTACGCCAGCCATCTGACGTGGTATGTGCGCCCGCAACCGGTTTACGTTGCCGGCGGCAAACAGACGCAGTTCGAATTTTGGTTTGGACGGCCGGAAAAAGGCAGTGACGGACTGCTAGTGGCGCCGCATTATGAAAAAATTCCGCCGGAAACCAATAGACCCAACCGCTTCGAGTCCTGCGAGCTGGTGAAAACCCTGCCGATTCAAGAAAACGGCTCTATAATAGTGACCTATTATTTTTATCACTGCCGCCATTTTTTGCGTGCCGATGCGGAGTAGAGACTGCTGATGATTTCGATTATTGTGCCGACCTATAAGGAAGTGGACAACCTGCAACCCTTAAGCGAGATGATTCGCGATGCGCTGCAGACGCGTGAATATGAAATCCTGATTATGGACGACAACTCGCAAGACGGCTCGATTGAAAAGGTCGCTGAACTCAGCAAAGCACATCCGATTCGCATTATCACGCGCACCGAAGATCGCGGCCTGTCCCCTGCAGTGATTGACGGCTTCGATAACGCCCAAGGCGATTATGTGGTGGTCATGGATGCCGATCTGTCGCATCCGGCCAGCGCCATTCCGCACATGATCGACAGACTGAGTACCGGGGAAAGCGACTTTGTGCTGGGTTCGCGTTATGTTCCCGGCGGCAGCATCGACGAAAGCTGGTCGTTATGGCGCTACATCAACTCGGCCGTCGCCACCCTGCCCGCCTTGCCGTTGGCGCGCGTCAAAGACCCGATGTCCGGTTTTTTTGCGGTGCGCAAGGCCGATATTCCGCCGCGCGGCATGCTTTCGCCGATCGGTTATAAAATTGCGCTGGAGGTCATGGTCAAAGGCGAATTCAAAGCCATTTCCGAGGTGCCGATTCACTTTGTCGACCGCATTCACGGCGAGTCCAAACTGACCCTGGCCGAACAGCTTAAATACCTGCGCCATCTGCGTCGCCTGTATCAATACAAATTCAAAACCAAAGCGGAGTTCTTCCAATTCGCCTTGGTCGGCAGCAGCGGCTTTATTGTGGATTTGGCCATCTATCTGCTATTACAGCTGTTCGGCGTGAGTCACACGGTTGCCCGGGCCATCTCTTTCTGGCCGGCGGCCACCTGGAACTGGATGCTAAACCGTCTGGTCACCTTTAATCATCGCGAAAAAACCCGCAAGACCACGCAGTGGAGCGCGTTTGTCAGCAGCTCACTGCTCGGTTTTGCCGTCAACTACGGTACCTATTATGTGCTCACCACCTATGTACCGTTTTTTCAGGAGCAGATGGTGTTGGCATTGATTATCGGGGTTTTAATGGGCATGGGCTTTAATTTCACCCTCTCCAATCTGTTTATTTTCAAGAAGCTGCGTGAAGAGGTCGATTCAAACGGTAAAGCCTCTTAGGCTTTTGTCTGATGCTCTACCGGCCTAAAAGCCAACTGCTGTTGGTTCATGGCGTCAAACGCCTGCAATAATGGCCGGAATTTTTCCGTCTCATCTTCAAGCTGGCTCAACACGCTATAAATCGCTTCGAGCGTCGACAGACACCCGGAGTTTTTTTGTTTGCGGATACGGTAAATGGAGGGGGAGTCGGGGGCAATGGCCAAGCGCTTGAGTTGCCTAAGCCACGGATTAAGCTGCAGCATCTTGTAACTTTTTTTCCAGGTGGCATCGATCACCAGAATCTTAAGCAGTTGCCGGCACCCGGCCTGTTGAGATTGATTTTTCAACTCCTCGGCCGAGAGATAAAGCGCCTCGCGCCCCTCCTCCGGCGGGTAGAGCAGGAAAACCTCTCCGCTTGCGAGCCATTTCAACAGTTCGCTCTCAGCGTTGAAATCTTCGCCCACCCAGGTTTGACAATGCGTCAGGCTTAACTGCGCAATCAAAGCACTGCCTTTTACCTGCCGACACTCCTGCGGATGTTGTAAAATACCGATTTCCACAGAGTTATCCACAGGCGTGATAAACGCACAAACACAGACGTTTTGATG
>JACXUQ010000210.1 GCA_014763835.1 Thiotrichales bacterium | reverse complement strand
TGACCGACGGCGCTTTGCGCATGTTGGTGCTGCTGTTTTTTTATCAACAGGGTTACACGCCGTTTGAATTGGCGTTGCTGTTTGTGTTGTATGAGTTTTTCGGCATCGTCACCAATCTGCTCGGCGGTTGGCTGGGCGCGCGCTTGGGGCTTAAGCTCACCATGGACGTGGGGCTGTTGCTGCAAATTACGGCGCTGTTGATGCTGACGCTCAATCCCGAATGGCTTACGGTGGCGTATGTGATGGTGGCGCAGGCGCTGTCGGGCATTGCCAAAGACCTCAATAAAATGAGCGCCAAAAGCAGCATTAAAAGTCTGGCGAGTGATGCCGACGGCACTTTGTATAAATGGGTGGCGCTGTTGACCGGCTCCAAAAATGCACTGAAGGGCGTGGGCTTTTTTATTGGCGGCGTCCTGCTGACCACCATTGGTTTTGAAAACGCGCTTTACAGCCTAGCCGGCCTGTTGAGTTTGGCGCTGCTGGTGTCCCTGCTGTTTTTGGACAACACGCTGGGTAAAGCCAAAAACAAGCCCAAATTCACGCAGCTTTTCTCTAAAAGCCCAGCCATTAACGGCCTGTCGGCGGCGCGGTTTTTCCTGTTTGGCGCGCGCGACATCTGGTTTGTGGTCGCCTTGCCGGTCTATCTGGCGGGCGTACTCGGCTGGAGTCACGCCGAAATCGGCGCTTATCTGGCCTTTTGGATTATCGGTTACGGACTGATTCAGGCGCTGGCCCCCAAGCTCACCGGCAAACAGGCTGAAAATCGCCCGACGGCGGCCACGGCCATGAAGCTCGCGTTTATGTTGGCGGCGATTCCGGTGGCGATGGGATTGATGCTGGAATACGAACCCAAATGGGTGCTGCTGGTGGGCTTAATGGTGTTTGCGGTGGCATTTGCGCTCAACTCGGCAGTGCATTCGTATTTGATTGTGGCCTACGCCGATGCGGACGGCACCTCCAAAGACGTCGGTTTTTACTACATGGCCAATGCCGGCGGCCGCTTAGCCGGCACCCTGTTGTCGGGCTGGGTGTATCAAGTGGGGGGAATGGAAGCCTGTCTGTTCTTAGCCGCCGCGTTTGTCGTGATTGCCGGCGCACTGGCAGGGCGGATTGCGCCGCAGGAAATTTAATTTTGGCTCATCGTTGATTGAATTTCTAAACCACAGAGCGCGCGAAACACACAAAGTCTTCGTGTTCTTCATGCACTTCGTGGTTTGAAGAAATTATCCCAATCTGGCTTTTTGGCGCAATTTGACGCCCACATAATTTCCCATCAATGCAAACACCAGCCATACCCAGCCGTGGCCGCTGCCTGAGGCGATGCCACTGAAAAAGGCGCCGATATTGCAGCCCGAGGCCATGACCGCGCCCAATCCCATAATCGAACCTCCAACCACGCTGGCACTGAAGCCGCGTAGCGTAACCGCCACTTTTTCGCGCGGTTTGATCAGCGACACCGTCAGCGCACCCAATATCACGCCGAGCGTGGTCAGGCTGACCGGGTTGTCCAGCCAGCCTTGGTTCATGCGCGTGGCGTTTTCCATGGTATAACTCCAAAAACTCCAATCCATCGGTAGGTTCAGCAGGTCGATCAGGCGGCTTCCCCAATAAGGGAAGATCGAGGCGATCGACCACGGTTGGCCGCTGATGAACAGCAAAGACGCGTTGAGGATTGCCAGGCTGATGCCTGCCAATAGAAAGGGGTGGCCTGTTGGGCTTTTCCACAGCGGTTCGATGCGTGCATGGCGTTGCTGCTCCACGCGTGAAAGTAACCAGTAAAGCGCCGCCAAAATCACCAGTTGCACAGCTAATCCCGCCATCCAGCCGAAAGAGAATTGAAAAGCGAAAGGTTCCAGCGCCGGCCAATTATTCCAGGTGTCATAGCTGTAGGCTGCGAAGGTGCCGCCGATGACCATGAAAAACAGCGTGGTAAAAGAGAGTGGTTGCAGTTGGCCGGTGCGGTTCAGGGTGCCCGAGGTGCAGCCGCAGCCGATCTGCATGCCGATGCCGAAAATAAAAGCGCCGACCGGCAGCGCCAGGCCGATGGTGCGGATAAAGCCGTTAAAGTTCTGCTGCTGCCAGCTTTCCATTGCCAAAAGCGGTGCAAATAGCAGAATAGCAATGCCGAGCATCCAAATGATCGCGCGCATGCCGCTGGTTTTACGCGCGCTCAGGAGTTCACGGAAACTGCTGCTGAAGCCGAAGTGAAAGTAGTTGAGTGCCGCCCCCATCAGGGCGCCTATATACAGCAGCAGCGCACTCGTTGGCAGGCCTTTGGCCGGTTGCAGTAAGGCGAAAATCAGCAGTGGGCTGGCTAAAATAAGCGCAAAAGGAGGTGAGGCAAGGTGTAAACGGGCAAGCATAATCGTATCCATTGCAGGTGATTTTCCGTTATTTTAATAAATCATATTTATCGTTAATAATTGATATAATTTATCCAAATATAGAGTGCGGCAATCGTCGGTTTACTGTTTCGCTTGGGATAGAATGTTAGCCATAGTCAAGATAGCCGTTATCCGAGGAAAGTATGGCCAATTTAAAACTGCGACGCATCGCGATTGATACCCATAAAGAAAACGTGGCCTATTTGCATCGCCAGTGTGAGGTTTACCAGATTGAGGGTTTTCAGGCCTTAAGTAAGATTGAGGTGCATGCCAAGGATGACGGCCATTCGGTGTTGGCGGTACTCAACGTGGTCGACGACGAGGCGTTTCTGGCTCCCGGCGAGTTGGGGTTGAGTGAGCAGGTGTTTGCCCAGTTCGGTCTGGCGGAGGGCGTGGATGTGCGCATTTGTCCGGCATCGCAGCCCAAGTCGTTTTCGTATGTGCATCGCAAGATTGCCGGCGAGTCGCTCAGTTATCAACAGTATTTGGAAATTATCCGTGACATTGCCGACAACCGTTATTCCAAAATCGAAATGACGGCCTATCTGGTCGCCTGTGCCGAAAGCGGCATGGACCGCGACGAGGTGCTGTATTTGACGCAGGCGATGGTGGATACCGGTGAGCGCATTGATTGGGAGGAACCGCTGGTGGTGGATAAACACTGCATTGGCGGGATTCCGGGTAACCGCACGAGTATGCTGATTGTGCCGATTGTGGCGGCGCACGGCCTGTTTATGCCGAAAACCTCGAGCCGTGCGATTACCTCGCCGGCGGGTACGGCGGATACTATGGAGGTATTCAGCCAGGTCGAATTGAGCATCAAGCAGCTGCAGAAAATCGTGCGTGAACTGCGCGGTTCGCTGGCTTGGGGCGGCACCGCCAAACTGGCGCC
>JACXUQ010000209.1 GCA_014763835.1 Thiotrichales bacterium | reverse complement strand
GCGGTACTGGCGTCGCGCACTCTGCCCGACCAGCGCGACCGCATTATGACGATTATGATGACGCCGTTTATGTCGTGCAGCGCCCGCCTGACGGTGTATGTGATGTTTGCCACGGCATTTTTTGCCGACTATGCCGCCCTCTTTGTGTTTTCGCTCTATGCCGCCGGCATTCTCGCCGCGGTGCTGACCGCGCTGCTGCTCAAGCACACCCTATTGCCCGGCAAAGCGCCGGCCATGTTGATGGAGCTGCCCATTTACCATAAGCCTGCGGTGGTCAACGTGCTGCTTAACACTCGCAACAAACTCAAAAGTTTTATTATGGATGCGGGTAAAGTCATCGTGATGGTGGTGCTCGCATTGCACCTGTTGAGCAGTCTGGGCACCGACGGCAGCTTCGGGCATGAAAACCAACCCAACTCGGTCTTGAGCGAAGTGGCCAAAGCCGCTACGCCGGTGGTCGAACCGCTGGGCATTACCGAAGAGAACTGGCCGGCTACGGTCGGCCTGATCACCGGCCTGCTTGCCAAAGAGGTGGTGGTGGGTTCCTTGGATGCACTCTATCAAAATATGGATAAAGCACCGACAGCGGAAACGGTCGAGGAATACGATTTTATCGGTGCGCTGCAAGAGGCCCTGATGACCATTCCGGCCAACCTGCCGGGCATTGTCACCGACGTCAACGACCCGCTCGGTCTGCAATCCATTGAAAATATCGCCGATAAAAAGGCGATTGCCGAAGAACAGGGCTTCACCCTCTCCACTCTCGACAAAATGGCCTATTATTTCGACGGCAAAGTCGGCGCCTACGCCTACCTGCTGCTGGTGCTATTGTATTTCCCCTGCGTGGCCACCTTTGGCGCCATCAAGCAGGAACTGGGATGGCGCTGGGCGCTCTACAGCGGCAGCTGGAGCCTGTTTTTGGGCTACAGCACCGCGGTCGGTTTCTATCAATTGGCGACCTTTAACCAGCATCCGCAAAGTAGTACACTGTGGTTAGGCGCGATTACACTTGGCTTTATCGGCATCGCGCTGGCATTGCGCAGAGCCGGCAAACCCTACAGGATGCGCGCCGGCCTTCACTCCTGAACAGGCTACATTATGATTCTGCTGGATATTAAACGTTACATCAAACAACATCACGAAGTAACTTTAAACGATATCCGTCACCATTTTGACTTGGACGAGGATGCGGCGCGCGCGCTGCTCGAACCGCTGATTCGCCAGGGACATATTCAAGTCATTCCCGCCGAGAGCTGCGCCAGCGGCCATTGCTCGACCGACTGCAGCCAAACCCAACAGGGCGACACCTACCTTTGGCGCGATAAATGCTTTAAACCCGTATCAATTCCAATTCAAGTTCTATAGAATGCAAAATCAGAGCTTGTTATTTTTTTGTGAGGGGATACAGTTCGAACGATGAACAAGTGGTTTAGAAAAGGCAACTCCAGACGTTTTTACCGCATTGATATGCCGGTGCGCTATTTTATTGTCCCCAGCTCGCCGATCAAAGACCGCGAAATCTATGCCACCGGCGTCAACTACTTTCCGCAGACCTTTTTGAACAAAGTGGAAGAGCAGAAATTCCAGGTTCGCCATTGGACCAAACGCGTTCAGGAACATACCGTCACTATTACCCAGATCGTTGAAGAGATGCTCAATTACATCGATTTTTTCGGTGACTGCTCGCGCACCATCTCCGAAGGCCGCAATCCGCGTAACAACCTGGATTACTGGATGCGTATCAACGATCATCTGCAAGGTTTCAAAAGTCTCAAGAAACTGGAGCACTCCTCCCCCAAGACCTTCCAATATCTGCAAATGATCGAGGAAAAGTATCTCGCCTATCTGCAAAGAATGGCAACCAGTCTTGAAAAATCGACTCCGCAGCATTTTTATGTGGAAGGCCGTCTGCCGGAAGGCTTTAAACTGGATGAAACACTCAAGGTGCTGCAACAGGCCAAGTTTGAAAAAATCCCGCTGGTGCAGACTATTCTGTATATCGCCTCTTACCTGAATAGCTACCTCGGTGCCTATCGTCAGATTCACGACGATAACTTTCTGAAACAGTTTCCCAAACTGTGGCCGGTCAAAATGGCCAATTTGAGCGCCAGCGGCGTAGCAATTCATGTTGAAAAGCAGTTTCCGCAATATTCACAAGTGGACGTGCTGTTCTATTTTCCGGAAGACGAGAAGGTCATCCAATTTGACGGCAGTATCGTTGATATCCGTATCGACGAGAAAACCCAGACCGAGCGCGTCGCCATCAACTTTGAATTTCCCGACGGCAAGCATCAGGATTATTTGCAAATTCAGATTCAGAAGCAGGAGGTCAAACAGTGCATGGATTTGGTATTCTGAAGCGCTGCCGATTGACCACAGCCAACAACTTAAGAGGTGCCTATGCCCGGTAGCAGTCACGAAGTCGATGCCACCTTTATGGATGAACTGCCCTTTTCGGTGCGCGAGCCGGCGCTCGACCTGGTGCGCTATGCGACCTTAAAAGAGATGCTGGAAATGCGCCTGCACGGCCCCAGTTTGCACTATCGCAACAAATACAACCTGACGCCGGATCAATGGAATCTGCTGCTGAACGCCGTGATTTTGACGAAAATCAGCTATTTTCAGATCAACGCCTACTTTCCTAACGCCTATATCGACAAGCTGATCGAAATCGCCGCCTTTGCAGCCGGTAGAAAAGGCGCTTCCGCCCTGGACCTGTACCAGGAGATGCTGCTTGACCACCCCGTTTTTGCCGACTGGCTCAAAACCTGTCTGCTCGTCAAACAGCAGAAACTCCGCGCCGCCAATACCAGACAGGCAGCGCAAAAGCCAGCAACTTAAGCGTTTTTAATGCCTTTTAGGGCGTCACAAGGGCAGCTTTCGAAGGCATAAGCCGCACCAAAACCGCGCACATAACGCCCTCCAACCACGCGTAATTTAAAGGCGTGAAAATCCGGCAAACCGGCCAGCACCTCCATAATTTCGCCAAAGCTCTCGCGCATTAATCGCAGCGCCGGCGCGCGGGCGTCCCCATCAAAAAGCGAGACCGCCAGTTGCAGACTGATGCGCTCGCGTGCAAACAGTTCGGGCGTAGCCTGTTCGTCCGCCACCAGCAACCCGCTGACCCGGCCTGTTGAGTTTTTTAACGCTGAATTTTGGGCATCCGCCGAAGCGGTCATCGCCAAGAGATTACGGGTGTGCGGCGCCAGTTCGCTGACCCAGACCACCAATTCCTGCGGATTCAACCAGACGCACGGCAAGGCGCTGGTTTCCAATTCGCC
>JACXUQ010000208.1 GCA_014763835.1 Thiotrichales bacterium | reverse complement strand
AAATTATTGTGTTGGAAACCCTATGAACTTTATCGAAACGCGCGGCAACGACGGCCATTTTCCCAAAGAAATCACTTTTTCTCAGGCTATTTTGAGCCCTATGTCTTCCTTTGGCGGCCTGTATTCGCCCAAATCACTGCCGCAACTGGGCCAGGTTTTTTTGGAGCAACACCTTGATTCCCATTACAAAATCCTGGCTAAAGCGATTCTGGATGCGTTTGAAGTGGATATCGATGACGCAATCATCAACGCGGCGCTGAACCTGTACGATCAGTTTGACGATCCGCAAAACCCGGTACCGGTCGTCAAAGTGAAAGACGACCTTTTTGTCAGTGAGCTTTATCACGGGCCAACGCGCGCCTTTAAAGACATGGCTTTGCAGCCGTTTGGTACGGTGCTGTCGGCCATTGCCCAGGCACGTAACGAAAAATATCTAATTCTGGCGGCGACCAGCGGCGACACCGGCCCGGCGGCACTGGACACCTTCCGTAATAAAGACAACGTGCAGGTAGCCTGCCTCTATCCTGAAGGCGGCACCTCGGATGTGCAACGTTTGCAGATGGTCACCGAAGATGCGACCAACCTCAAAGTCATCGGCATCAAAGGCGATTTTGACGATGCGCAAGGTGCCTTGAAAACGCTGTTGACCTCCGACTCGTTCAAGGCCAAACTGCAGGAACAGCATATCTCCTTGTCTGCGGCCAACTCGGTTAACTTCGGGCGCATTATTTTCCAGACGATCTACCATGTTCACAGCTATCTGGAATTGGTGCGCCAAGGGGCGATCCAGATGGGGGATAAGGTCTATCTGAACGTACCAAGCGGCAACTTCGGTAACGCCTTGGGCGGTTATTACGCCATGAAGATGGGATTGCCGGTCGAACAGATTCTGATCGCCTCGAATAACAACAATGTGCTGACCACCTTTATCAATACCGGTGTTTACGACCTGCGCGATTTGTGCGTGATTCCAACCACCTCGCCAGCGATGGACATTCTCAAATCCTCCAATATCGAGCGTATTCTGTTCGATATGTTTGGTGCAGAACGTACCAAAGAACTGATGCTGGCGCTGGACAAAGATAAACATTACGCATTGAAGACCGACGAATTGGCGCAGGTGCAAGCTGTATTTGCCGCCGACTTCTGCAACGATGCAGAAGGGGAAGCCTATATCAAGCAGACCTTTGCCGAAGGTTACCTGATGGATCCGCACACCGCGACCTGCTTCAAGGCATATGAAACCTGCCGCAAAAATCCGGCCCTGAAAACCATCGTCTATTCCACTGCCGAATGGACCAAGTTCTCGCCGGTCATCGCGGAATCGATTGCCAATCAGAGCGGCCTGAGCGACATCGAGGCCTTGAAAGTGATTTCGGAAAAGGCCAAATTGCCGATTCCGGCACCGATTGCGACCTTGTTTGACAAACCGCAAACACAATCAACGGTCATCGATAAAACCGAAATCGAACAGGAAATCCTTAACTTTCTTGGATGAAATCGGCTGATTGATGGTCATCTAACCGGGCTTGCCCGGTTTTTTAATTTAACGGAATCCCACCATGTCCCACGCTGTCACGTTTTGGTTTCCCGAACTACTGGCTTCAAGCCGCCTGCAAGAAGCCCATACCCGTTTAGCGGAACTAACGCTGCCGGGCTTGCGTAAACTGCTGCAAAAGGCAGACCGTTTTCCCGTTACCGGTGCGGCGCAAGGCCATGATTTTTATCACACCGCCAGCATCCTGTTTCATCAGCCACACGCACTACCGGTTGCCGCCACGATTGCAAACGCCCTAATCAAAGACTTTGACGAGAGCTGTTTCTGGCTGAAACTCGATCCTGTACAACTAGTGCCGGACCGCGACACCTTAGTGCTTTTCCCGCCGCAGGATCTAAATATCAGTGATGACGAAGCGCATGCTTTGATCGGCGCCTTTAACCAGCATTTTGCGGTGGACGGCGTGGCGCTGGAATTCGGTTCGGCTACCGACTGGCTGCTGCGCATCAAGCAACCGATTGACGTTCACAGCCACTCGGTTGATCAAGTAGCCTATCAACCTTTGCGTGGCGATTACCCTCAAGGTCATGCGGCACAATATTGGCGTCAACTGTTGAACGAGGCGTCGATGCTGTTCTACAACCATCCGGTCAACGAAGCGCGACGTGAACGCGGAGAAGGGGAGGTCAATGCCCTCTGGCTATGGGGTGAGGGCCAGCTCAACGCTGCCGCCATCCGCCCCCGTCCGCAGGCAGAAATATGTTCCGAATCGGCGTATTTGCGCGGCCTGGCACAACTGACGTCAAGCCACCAGCAGGCTTGCCCGGCAAGCCATACCGAATGGGTCAATTCACTAGCGCCAAGCATCGTACATTCTTTGCTGCTGCCGGACACGCTCTATGCGGCACTGCCCCATATGACCGAGGAGCAATGGCTTGAAACCCTGGTCTGGCTTGAGCAAAACTGGTTTTCACCCTTACTGGAAGACTTACGTGCCAAACGTATCCACTCTTTACTGTTAGAGCTAGGCGACGGCTACCGCTACCATATCAAGCCGCAACACCTCAAACGCTTCTGGCGCTGGAAAAACCGCTTATAACCCACCTATAAATAAGCCCGGAATACCGGGCTTATTTATTATAGTGAATCATGCAATCAGCTTAATGATCCGCCGTGCAGATTTTACCTTTGGAGGCCGCGACGGCGGTTCTGTAGAAAAACAGCGCAATCATAAAACACAAGGCAATCATAACTGCTATCCCCACATAGTTATAAAAACCGCTGTGAGTAGCATGCCCCATATTGAAAGAGGCGATCGACATCGCCGCTAACGGGAACGTATACGCCCACCAGGAGAGTGCAAACTGCAAACGGCGGAAGCGGTTGATCGAGAACAACAGAAACAACGTAAAGAACAGCGCGAAGAAATAGAGAATCTTCGCGAAGTTGTCCAGCTGCCCCTGATTCAGCGCCATATAGGAGATAAAGCCCACCGCCGGCGGTGCAATAAAGATAAACAACGTTGGCATCAGACGCTCCGGCATCGGCGAATGGAAAATCAGACGGTAGAACAATACCGCTTTCAAAATCGGCCAGAAGACGATGCCGATGGCAAAGAAGAACCAGTTGATGTCGGCTGGAACGTGTTCAACCCCGCCAATCGGTACAATGATATTCCCCACAATCGGGATAAACCAGGCATCCATAGATTAAAAGAGGTTTTGACTTCGCCGATTTGCCAGAAAGCGATGCTGAGCAATAACATGCTAATGGAGATCGCCGGTAAAAAGTTCATTTTGACGGGGTGACGCGCTTCCTCCACAAACGCCGTTTTGAACTTGACGATTTTGTACAGATAAGCCAGGACTAACGCGGCAAACAAACTCACCACGACAGTCAGTAAAGTCTGACTCGGCAGCATACTCCAGTCGAAGGCCTTTTCACTTTTAGCCAGTGCAATGGTTAAACCGGTCATGCCCATGATCATGCCGAAAAAACTGGCTGGAAAATATTGCAGCTTGGCCAGTTTAGAATCCGTTTTTTCCATAATTCCTTCCTCAAATAAAATATTCAGCCGCAATAAACTGCGCAATAAAACAGATATTTATTGAGAGCTTTGCACGAGATGGCTACACGAATAAAAATGGTTAAAAATAGCCTGATTTTTGTTGAAAAACTTGCTAATAGCGAGCTATTAGC
>JACXUQ010000207.1 GCA_014763835.1 Thiotrichales bacterium | reverse complement strand
CAGCCAATTTTTTCCTCATTTTTATTTCGCGCCCCACTCGTGCAAAGCTCTCTGAGATTCAATAACCGCAAGATTCCATGAACCACACACTCCTCATCATCGGCTATGTCTGGCCGGAACCCAACTCCTCCGCAGCCGGCGTACGCATGTTGCAACTGATCCAACTGTTTCGCCACCATGACTGGCAAGTGGTATTCGCCTCACCCGCCGCTTTGAGCGAACACCGCTACGACCTGCATAGCCTAGAGGTTAAAGAGTGCCAGATTCAACTCAACCACGACAGTTTTGACGCCTTTGTCGGCGAACTTAACCCGCAGGCGGTGCTGTTTGACCGTTTTATGATGGAAGAGCAGTTCGGCTGGCGCGTCGCCAAGGCTTGCCCGAATGCACTGCGTATTCTCAATACCGAAGACCTGCACAGTTTGCGTCAGGCGCGCGAATTGCGTCTAAAACAACGCTTGAAACACAACGATTTTGATATTGCCGAACTCTGGCAATCCGATGCCAACACGCTTTACAACCTAATGGCCAATACCGAAAACAGCTTGCGGGAAGTGGCCGCCATTGCGCGCTCCGATCTGACGCTGATGATTTCCGACTTTGAAAACGCGCTGCTGCAAGACGCCTTCCAAATCCCAACAGGCCACCTCTTTACCCTGCCGTTTCTCTATAATCGACCCACCGTGGCACCCAAAACCTATGAACAACGCCAACAGATGGTTTTTATCGGCAATTTCCGCCACGCCCCCAACTGGGATGCGGTTTTATGGCTCAAAACCGAACTCTGGCCCAAAATCCGCGCCCGGCTACCGCAAGCCAAACTGCATATTTACGGCGCCTACCCTGCGCAAAAGGTAACCGACCTGCACAACCCCAAGCAGGGCTTTATCGTTAAAGGCTGGGCCAACGACGCCATGCAGGTGATTGGCGATGCCCGACTACTGCTCGCACCGCTCCGCTTCGGCGCCGGCATTAAAGGCAAACTGGCCGAAGCCATGCTCTGCGGCACCCCCAACATCACCACGCCAATTGGCAGCGAGGCCATGCAAACAACTGGGCTGGCGTGGCCGGGCGCAATCAGTACCAGCGTGGACGACTTTGTTGAACAGAGCGTTCAACTTTTTCAAAATGCAACGCTCTGGCAAAACGCCAGCCAACAGGCTGTGCAGCAAGGCACGGCACAATACTGCCAGACAGAAACGGGGGAACTCTTGATACAGCGCATAAATGACTTATTGGCAAACCTGCAGGCGCACCGGACAAGCTATTTCACCGGATTAATGCTCAATCACCACCATCACAAAAGCACCCAGTATATGGGACAGTGGATTGAGGCCAAAAACCGCCTAAAATCTTAAGTTCATACAAAAAAGCCACTCATATAGAGTGGCTTTTTATGTACACCGAGTTAGGCAAAAGAAATGCGACTACTTGAAGCTGCTGGCAATATATTCCGCCACCAACGTGATATCGTCATCACTCAAGCCGGAAGCAATCGGCTGCATCATCGCCGTCATAGGGCCCACCTGTTCGCCCGCTTTATACTTGTGCAATTTGTCCATAACCGCTTCTTTAGCCTGACCGGCCAACTTAGGCCCGACACCGCCTTCGCCGGCGGCGCCATGACAACCCACACAGGCGTTATAGACCATTGAACCGGTTTTGGCCGACGCCACTGCTTTGGCCGTTTCGCTTTCTGCCTGCTGCTTGACCTCTTCGACCTTATCGGCCACCGCTTGCTCAACCTCTCCCATCTTCGGCATGGCTGTCGGTTCAGCCGGTTTAACATCCGCCACCTTCGGTTGGCTTGGCGCCGGTGCGGTCACACCAGAACTACCTTGCGATTGCTGCGGCGCTTGCGCGCCTTCGTCACTTGAACAGCCGCTCAATACAGCCACCGCAAACAGCGAAGCTAAACTCAATTTCAACCCGGATTTGATTACGTTATTCATGTTTCCTACCCTCTTCCTTTTAATTAAGCCAACGGCTTACTCCATTATGCAAAAAAAACGTTCAAGGTAAAAGATTTAACGATCAGACAAACAACACCAACGAAATTAAATCAACAAATCACCAAAGCCCCAGATAAAGGTGCCGATAATCACCGTCAGATGCGAAAAGCGCACCTTCTTCAAATGCCATTTGGAAGGCATCAGGTCGGGCATATCATCATCCGCCTCCACCTTATGCAAACGCTGATACAACAGATTCAGCTCGCCGTGCAGCAAGGCATACTCACTCATGGCGCCAAACAGCACCACCATACTCCCGAAGCGAGCAAACAAAGCCGGCTCCACCAACACGCCCAAAGCCAGACCCACTAGCCCCATCACCCACGCCAAAACCAGCAACAGGCCGCTTTTTTTCCACATACCCCCTCCTTACAAGGTTCCCTTCATCCAATGCCTAACGCGTTTTCAATGAACGCCCGGCCTTCTCTTCCAAAGGTTTGTCCGGCCAACGGTGCTTTGGGTAACGCCCGCGCATCTCCTTGGCCACTTCAAAATACGACGTTCGCCAAAAGTTAGCCAAATCGGCTGTCACCTGAATCGGCCGCTGCGCCGGCGACAACAACTCAAAGGTCAAAGGCACCTTGCCCCACGCCAAGCAGGGTGAAGTCAGTTCACCGAACAACTCCTGCAATGGCACCGACACCGTCGGGTTCTGGCCAACCACATAACGGATTTTAACCCGTTTGCCGGAAGGCGCCACATAAAACTCCGGCGCCTCTTGCTCAACCGCCTGCAACTGCTCATAGCTAAAAAGATGATTAAAAGCCGCCTGCAAGTCAATGTTTTTTAACGCTTTTACACTTACGATACCGGCCATAAAAGGTGCCAGCCAACTCTCGAGGTTTTCATACAACCACGTTTCACTCAATTCCGGCCAGTTTTCCTCCGCCTCGGCATAATCGGCCAACCAGCGCATCCGCTGCAACCCGGCCTGTTGAGTTTCCGTCCACGGCAAAACCGCGCCTTTTTTGGCTTTGACGTAATCCAGCAGACAGGCTTGCAACGCCGCCATATCGGGTTTTTGCAGCGGTTTTTCGTCCAATACCAACGCCATCAAACGGCGCTGCTCTGTACCGACAATCTCCCCGCGTTTTTCATCAAAGCGGTAGTGTGCGCTGCTACGGATGCGCTCGGCAAACAGCGTTTCCAACTGCGCTTTCTGCAAAGGGGCAGCCAGAAAAATACGCCCTTCTCGCGCCTGCCCGTCAATATTGGCCACCACCAGACAGGCTTCACGCCCCAGCACCTCGCCCTCTTTTAAAAGCGCGCC
>JACXUQ010000206.1 GCA_014763835.1 Thiotrichales bacterium | reverse complement strand
TACAGGTGTTTCTCCTGCGATCGCAATTCATTCTTGGGACCTTATCACCTGCACCGAAACCCCAATTCGTTGGCAACCGCCAATGTAACGCTGCAAACCATCTCGCCATTCCATACCCGGCCTGTTTAGATTTTTTGCCCCGCAACAGAACGTAATAAATCCCGCTTATCCCTTTTAAAAAAACCTTGTTTTGACAGCCCACCAAAAACCCAACAAAATAACCATCATCATAAAAATAATTTATTAGGAAATACTAATGGAAGTGGTTGTTTGGGCCGGATGGCTTGGGGGAATCGCCATCGGTTTTTTTGTTATTCTGCATTTTTGGCTCATGGGTAAACCGGCCGGCTGTTCAACCGGCTATGGCAATGTGTGCGGCCTGATCTGCAAAAAAATGCAGTACTATCAGCAAGGCGAATACAGCAATCTCAACAACACCAAACTGTGGTTTTTGATCGGCATTCCGCTGGGTGGGCTCTTGAGCGCGCTGGGGGCGCCTGGTGAATGGCATATGAGCTTTGACATGGGCATGTACGAAGCGATTCTGCCTCAGTCGGACGCAGCCAAGGCACTCTGGCTGACGTTCGGCGGCATGCTACTGGGATTTGGAGCCCGCCTCGCCGGGGCCTGCACGACCGGGCACGCGTTGGTGGGAGGCGCCATGATGAACCCGCCGAGCCTATTGGCCGGTGCGGTATTTTTTATCAGCGCCATGGTGACGACACAACTGTTATTCAACTTCTGATTTAGCTGGCAATGAACATGTATAAATTTCCGATTTTCAAAAGCATCAAGCTCTTCCTGATCTCGTTCAGCTTTGTCTACCGTGCCAACTTTCTGGCGCTGTTGATGGGCGTGCTCTTCGGCTTCCTGATGAGCCATGCCGGAGCGACCACTTATGACTACCACGCCAAAATGTTCCTGCTGATCGACATGCAGCTGATGGAGGTCATCGGTTCGGCTGTGATTGTAGCCATGCTCGGTGTTTGGTTATTGAAAAAATTCCACGTGCGTGCAATTACAACCGGCGAAGAGGTGGATTTTGTCAAAAAACCTTATCAGGCTGGACTGATTGCCGGCGCCTTGCTGTTCGGTATCGGTTGGGCGATGACCGCCTCTTGCCCCGGGACGGTGCCGGCCATGATCGGCGAAGGCAAGATGGGGGCCTTATTCGTGCTCGCAGGACTGCTGCTGGGCACCATGGCTTATGGCGTACTGCAAACCTTTGTGGCCAATAACGGCCGCCTGAGGGATACGCTGAAAGACGGCTGCGATTAAGCTGTTCGGAAGCCTTTTTAAGGCCGGGCCATTCTTGCAAACCCCTGAAAATCCGCCGTTGCCATAAAACATTCACAAAAGGCAACGGCAAAATTCCGCTTTTAGTCTATAAATTCCTTTAATTTTCATTATAATACCCTCTTTTTCAAACACTCAGGTTCTAAGCGATTGTTTTTAGAACGGTTTAAACATTCAACCGCCTTAAACGACACACTCGCCCATCAGTCGGCCTGAGCTAGCATAAAGAGCACCCCTGCATGACCACACAACACATCCGCAATATAGCCATTATTGCCCACGTTGACCATGGTAAAACCACTCTGGTTGACCAGCTGCTGCGTCAATCCGGCACACTGGACGTACGTAAAGACACCGGCGAACGTGTCATGGACTCCAACGACCTGGAAAAAGAGCGCGGAATCACCATCCTGTCTAAAAACACGGCCATTAAATGGAACGACTACCGCATCAACATCGTGGACACCCCTGGCCACGCGGACTTTGGTGGCGAAGTGGAACGTATTCTGTCGATGGTTGACTCGGTATTGCTGTTGGTGGATGCGGTTGAAGGCCCGATGCCGCAGACCCGTTTCGTTACCGAAAAAGCGTTGAAACAAGGCTTGAAACCGATTGTGGTCATTAACAAAATCGACCGTCCTGGCGCACGTCCTGACTGGGTTCTGGATCAGACGTTTGACCTGTTCGACCGTTTGGGCGCGACTGACGAACAGATGGATTTCCACGTACTTTATGCTTCTGGCCTGAACGGCTTTGCCGGCTATGACGAAACCGTACGCGAAGGCGACATGACGCCAGTGTTTGAAACCATCATCGAAAAAGTTTCACCACCAGACGTCGACCTTGGCGGACCATTCCAGTTGCAATGTATCTCCTTGGATTACGACAGCTATAAAGGTGTTATCGGTACCGGCCGTATCAAACGCGGTTCAGTACAAGTCGGTATGCCAATCACTATCATTGATGCCAAAGGCAATTCACGCCGCGGCAAAATCGGTGAACTGTTCGGTTACCACGGTCTGCAGCGTATTAACGTTGACGAAGCTCACGCCGGCGATATCGTCGCGTTCAGCGGTTTGGACCCTCTGAATATCTCCGACACGCTGTGTGATCCTAACCATCCGGAAGCCCTGCCTCCGGTCAGCGTTGACGAACCGACCGTAAGCATGACCTTCCAGGTTAACGACTCGCCATTCGTTGGTAAAGAAGGTAAATTGCTGACGTCACGCCAGATCCGTGAGCGTTTGGACAAAGAGTTATTGACCAACGTGGCATTGCGCGTAGAAGACACTGAAGATGCTAACCGCTTCCGCGTTTCCGGTCGTGGTGAACTGCACTTGTCTGTTTTGATCGAAACCATGCGCCGTGAAGGTTTTGAAATGGGTATTTCCCGTCCGGAAGTAATCTTCCGTGAAATCGACGGCGAAATCCAGGAACCTTATGAAAACCTGACTGTCGACGTTCCTGAAGAGTCGCAGGGCAGCATCATGGAAAAACTGGGCATGCGTAAAGCCGAGATGGTTGATATGGTTCCGGACGGACACGGCCGCGTGCGTATCGATTTCGTGATCCCTTCACGCGGTCTGATCGGCTTCCGTACCGAATTTATGACGGCCACTCAGGGTGAAGGCTTGATTTTCTCAAGCTTCTCTCACTACGGTCCTAAGTTCTCCGGCTCTTTGGGCGAGCGTATTAACGGCGTGCTGATCTCCAACGGCCAAGGCAAGGCGTTGGCGTTTGCGCTGTTCAGTTTGCAGGATCGCGGTCGTCTGTACATCGGCCACGGTGATGAAGTGTATGAAGGTCAGGTCATCGGTCTGCATACCCGTTCAAACGATTTGACGGTCAACCCGCTGAAAGGCAAGCAGCTGACCAACATGCGCGCCTCGGGTACGGATGAAGCCCTGATTCTGACTCCGCCGATCCGCTTCACGCTGGAACAGGCTCTGGAATTCATCGATGATGATGAGTTGGTTGAAGTCACGCCGAAGAGCGT
>JACXUQ010000205.1 GCA_014763835.1 Thiotrichales bacterium | reverse complement strand
CCGCTTCAATGGCGCGCTGAATCGGCGCCGCACCACGCCAGCGCGGCAGCAGCGAGGCATGGATATTCAAACAGCCGTAGGTCGGCATTTCCAGCACGGCTTTGGGCAGAATCAGACCATAAGCCACCACAATCATCAGGTCGGCGTTGAGCGCGGCCAATTCAGCCTGGGCGTGCTCGTTGCGCAGGGTTTCCGGCTGAAAAACCGGAATGTTATGTTCCAGCGCCACTTCTTTTACCGGACTGGCGGTGAGTTTGCGGCCGCGTCCGGCGGGGCGGTCGGGTTGGGTGTAGACGGCCACCACGTCATGTGGTGAATCTAACAGCGCCTTTAGGGGGGCGACGGAGAATTCCGGCGTGCCGGCAAAAACAATGCGTAAACTGGGTTTCATGCTCACTCTTATTCTTCGGTTTGTTCTTGCTGCATTTTTTTGAATTTCTGCAAAGCGCGGGTGCGTTTCAGGCCGGACATGTGGTCAACGAACAGCTTGCCGTTAAGGTGGTCGATTTCGTGTTGCAGGCAGACGGCCAAGAGGTCGTTGGCTTCAAATTCGACCAGCTTGCCGTCGCGGTCCATGCCGCGTACCAGAATATCGCTTGGGCGGGTGACTTTGCCGTAAACGCCAGGAATGGAGAGGCAGCCTTCTTCCCAGGTAATTTGACCGGCCGAGCGGATGATTTCGGGGTTGATCAGTGCTATCGGCTGATCCTTGCTTTCCGAAACGTCCACTACAATCACACGCTGCTGCACGGCCACCTGCGGCGCGGCCAGACCGATGCCGGGCGCGTCGTACATGGTGTAGAACATGTCGTCGATGAGTTTGTCGAGTTCATCGGACATCGCATCGACGGGTGTGCAGACTTCTCTAAGCCCTTTTTCGGGGTAGAGGACAATATCGAGTTTTTCCATGGTGTCGTTTATACTTGGTTGATTCCAATCCATATATTATAGCCCACTATGTCCCGTTTTTACGAATTAGCCGATCTGCTGGCATTGCATCTGAATTTCTTTTCGCTGAAGCAGTTGCAGCAGGCCGAATCCTATTTTGGCAATCTGACGGCGGCGCTGCAGGCGAGCGAATCGGTCTGGCGGGGAACGGGAATTGCGACCGAGACTCAGTTGCAAGGTCTGTTTGCCGACGATCTGTCTGCAAAAATCGACGCCTCGCTGGCTTGGCAAGGTCAGCAACAGCATTGGATTGGTTGGCAGGATGCGGACTATCCGCCGTTGTTGGCACAGATTGCCGACGCGCCCATACTACTTGGGGTGCGCGGCCGGGTCGAGTTGTTGCGTGATCCGCAGGTGGCCATGGTCGGTTCGCGCCACGCCTCCAAAGCGGGGGTGAATGCGGCGGAAGATTTTGCCGAGTTTCTCTCGTTGCAAGGCATTACCGTCACCAGCGGCCTGGCGTTGGGGATTGATGCGGCGGCGCACCGCGGCGCTTTGCGCGGGTTGGGGAAAACCGTGGCGGTGGTGGCGACGGGTCTGGATCGTATTTACCCGGCCGCCAATAAGGCGCTGGCGCACCGGATTGTTGAAGAGGGCGCGATGGTGTCGGAGTTTCCGCTGGGCACCAAACCGTTGAGCTACCACTTTCCCAAGCGCAACCGCATTATCAGCGGCTTGAGTGTGGGGACGCTGGTGGTGGAAGCGGCGCTGCAGAGCGGCTCGCTGATTACCGCTAAAATGGCGGCCGAACAGGGGCGCGAGGTGTTTGCGGTGCCGGGATCGATTCACAATCCGCAGGCCAAAGGCTGTCATCAACTGATCAAACAGGGCGCCAAACTGGTCGAGAGCGGTGAGGATGTGCTGGTGGAGCTGGCGCCGGTTTTGCAGGGGCTGTGGCCGGAGAGTGGTGCGTTGCAGCCGGCCTCATCGAAACCGCTTTCAGAAACGGCCAAAGCCGGTAAACAAGGTCTGTTGGCCTTTATTGAATACGAGCCGATCAGTCTCGATGAGTTGGTGGTATTGAGCAAGTTGCCGGTTTCCGAAATTCAAAGCCAGTTGCTGTTGCTGGAGCTTTCGGGTGACATCGAGGCGCTGTCGGCCGGGCGCTACCGCCGTCTGCGATAGCCGTTTTGGTCATTCGCGGTTGGCTAAAGTTGAATGGTGCAGCAGACGCGTGAGCCGCCTTCCAGAAAGAGCAAACGGTCAAAACTGAGTTTATTGGCCATCATCAGACCGCGGCCGTGACTGTCCATGGCGCGTTCCAGCGAAAACTCCATGTAGGGTTGATAGTCAAATCCCGTTCCTTGATCCTGAATGCTGATGTCGATGCGGTCGGCATGGCGCTGTATTTCGAGGTCGGCATATTTGTGGAGATTTTCAGGCAGGGCCTGACGACGCTCAATCTCTTCCTGCAAGGTATTGCTTGCCATCAGACGGGTTTTTTCAGCGTAACCGATGCCCAGATTGCCGTGTTCGATGGCATTGACCATGATTTCGAACAGGCCGATGGCGGTTTTATGCGGTTCGGGTGTCAGCAGCGACACCATTTGCGACAGTTGACGCGCCTCGGTCAGACTGCGAAAGCGGAATTTGGCCCGTTCAAGCAGCTGCAGGCTTTGCGGAAAGGTCGCCGCCAGACGCAGGCTGTCGCGCTGCAGCTTCTGATAGGTGGCATAGCCGTTGACAGCGGTTTCCACCAAGGAGAGCAGATGGTTTTTGGAAAACGGCTTGAGCAGATAGTAGAAAGCGCCGGCTTCGATACCGCGTTGAATGTCTTCGGCACTGTCGGCGGAGGTCTGCATGATGGCCGGTACCATCTGGTAATGGTGGTTGTGTTTCAACTCCAGCAACAGGCTGATGCCGTCCAGCTCCGGCATATGGTAGTCGAGTACATAGGCGCTGAAATAATCGGCGGGGTGCTGGTAGATCCGCTCGCGCGCTTCGATGCCGTTGCGCGCGGTTTCCACCTGATAGTTGGCCGATTCGAAATAGGCGCAAAGCAATGCCAGGCAGGTGGGATCGTCGTCAACCAGTAATAGACGGTGGGTGGATTCGGTCATGCAGTGGATGTTTACTAAGTAGTTGTGTGTAGATTGTGCTTGATTTTAAAGGTTTTTGTAAAAATGGGTTAGCGCTTTTATAAAAATATGCGTTTGTCTGAATTTTTAATTTGCAAATTTTGGGAATTTTTTGCACCCTTTTAAAAATAAGGCAACCCATAGCTATATTAGAGAGCTTTGCACGAGTGGGGCGCGAAACAAAAATGAGGAAAAAATTGGCTGGTTGAGGCGGAAAACGCAGCTAATAGCTCGCTATTAGCAAGTTTTTCAACATAAAGTCAGGCGATTTTTAACCATT
>JACXUQ010000204.1 GCA_014763835.1 Thiotrichales bacterium | reverse complement strand
GATATCTGCCCCACCAATCTAGGTAATCTGTCGGTCGCTTATCGCAAATTAACGCCCGAAGAGAAGCAAAACCTGCAAATCCTATTCGTATCAGTCGACCCGGAACGCGATACCCCGCAACGCCTGCAGCAGTATGCCAACTATTTTGAATCCAATATTGTCGGCCTAACCGGCGACGCTAAAACGCTGTCTGAAATCGCACAACGCTACGGCGTGGTCTATGCCAAGGTGGACGCCCCCAACAACGGCACCAACTACGCAGTTGACCACTCTGCTTTCACCTATGTTGTGGATCAGCACGGGCAACTCCAGGAACAGCTGCCGCACGCCACAGCACCCAACCAATTCATCCATACCATCC
Organism: Thiotrichales bacterium; assembly: GCA_014763835.1. GTDB lineage: Bacteria > Pseudomonadota > Gammaproteobacteria > Thiomicrospirales > Thiomicrospiraceae > Thiomicrorhabdus. The sequence continues at coordinate 2,953 of JACXUQ010000204.1, read as the reverse complement.
GACGCTACTTATCGGCAACCGGTGTATCTGAATAACGCGAAGCCCTCTATTGAATTTATTGCTTAAAACCCCTAAATTGTGAACCACAAAAACTCAACAGGCCGGGTTAGGCCAAAAGGAAATCCTATGAACTACAAACACAAACTCTTGGCTGTGACTTTTTCTGCTTTAACAGCTTTCGGCAGCGCCAGTGCCTGGGCAAGCCAGGCGGACGATTTACAGGTAAACAATCCTTACGCGCGTGAAGTGCCGCCAGGCGCGCCTGCCAGCGCCAGCTTCATGGAATTGCACAACCCGACTGACCACGACATCGTCATCACCAACGCGCAGTCTGCGGCCGCCGATATTGTCGAACTGCACACCCATAGCAACGACAACGGCGTAATGCGTATGCGCCAGATTCCGCAAATCGTGGTGCCCGCCCACGGTCAAACCATGTTGCAACCTGGCGGCCTGCATATTATGTTGATTGAACCGCAGGAATCCTTGTCCGCCGGCCAACAGATTGAAGTACAACTGCAATTCTCCGACGGCAGCCACAAAACCGTTACGATGCCGGTTAAATCCCTAACCGGCATGGGCAAGCCGATGCAGCACGGTCACATGCATTAATCCACCTTTACTGATTCCAATCAACATTATTGAAATATTAAATTGGATTTTCAAAACGGTTGGCGGGTAAACTAGCTGGCCGTTTCACCTGAAAACATAACAAAAATAGGTAGGTAGATAGATGAAATTCACTCAATCCAAAACCGCCGCAACCCTGCTGCTTTCTGCACTGTTCTCAGCCCCAGTCCTGGCTGAAGATGTAAGCCAGATGAAAAACCTTGACCTTTGCGTCAACTATTCCACGTTGACATCGGAAGCCGATAAAAAAGCCTATTTTGACGAACTCAACAAACGCGGCCAACTCAGCTATAAAGATTTGGAACGCATCGAGAAGCGCGAAGTGGGTACCAGCTCAACCATTTGCGGCATGTACATGGCGCTGGGCAAACCGCTGGCGGAACAGTCCCGCCAAATTCGCCCGATGACATTCAAGGCAGTGCATGTTTATCCGACCATGTACTACGTATCGCAATCCGGCATGCTTGTCGATGCATTGGAACGTAAGGAAGGCGTCATGCCGCCATCCTTAGCGGTGGACACACCCAAAGTCGAACCCTCTCCAATGCATCAGCACAATATGATCAAACCGGCACAATAAGCCCGCTTCCCAAAACCTCCCAAACGAGAGGAGGTTTTGGCATTAACGCCCTCTCTATAAAACCTATACAAGGGATTGCTAATTGATTAAAATGGGCTGTTAAATGGCGTAAAGACGCTACTACAAAAAGAATAAAAATATCAGGAAAAGAGATAATCATGACGCAAGATGAACTAAAACAGAAAGTGGCCCAGGCAGCCATCGAATACGTGGTTCCGGACACCATTATCGGTGTGGGCACAGGTTCTACCGCCAACTTCTTCATCGACGAACTGGCCAAAATCAAAGGCACGATCAAAGGCACGGTTGCCAGTTCGGAAGCCACGGCACAACGTCTTAAAGGTCATGGCATCCCGGTTTTCGACCTGAACTCGGTCGATGAAATGTCTGTGTACATTGACGGCGCGGACGAAGCCGATCCTGCGCTGCACTTGGTCAAAGGCGGCGGCGGTGCGTTGACACGCGAAAAAATTGTACTGGCAGTCGCTAAAAAATTCGTCTGCATCGCCGACGAAAGCAAAAAAGTCGCGGTTCTGGGCAAATTCCCGCTACCGATTGAAGTCATTCCGATGGCACGCAGCTATGTGGCGCGTGAAGTGGTCAAACGCTTTGGCGGCGAGCCGGTATTGCGTGACGGTTTCACCACCGACAACGGCAATGTGATTCTGGACATTCACGGCCTGCAAATCACGGATCCGGTCGCCATGGAGAATGAACTCAACAGCATCGTGGGTGTCGTTACCAACGGTTTGTTCGCGGCGCGCAAAGCCGACGTGTTCCTGTGTGGCACCCCTAATGGTGTAGAAACCATTACGGCATAAGAGACTGGCGCACTCGGTTATAACAACCGAACAAAAAACGGGTCCATTGCACTCCAATGCCGGCCCGTTTTTTATTTCCATTCCATTTTGGCTGTGTAGCCGCATTACAACAAAGGGACTCCGCCATGCAAAACCTTGGCAGTAAACTTTTTGGTCTTTTAGTCGTGGGCCTGCTAGGCTCCCTGCTCTATTTCACCGTATTTTCAGACGGTCTCGGCAAAGCGCCGCAAGTCAATGTAAAAACCGCTCAAGGCCAGCTTGACCTGAGCTTGCCTAAAAAACCGGTGCTGGTGAACTTCTGGGCAACCTCCTGTCCGGGCTGCATTGCCGAAATGCCGCATCTGGCGGAGATGAAACGCGAGCTTGGCGACCGTTTCGAGCTGGTGGCCGTTGCGATGCAATATGACCCGGCTTCACAGGTGCAGAAGTTTATCGAAAACAACCCTTACCCCTTCACGTTCGTGATGGATACAGACGGCAAAATCGCCCAGGCGTTTGGCGACGTACTGCTCACGCCCACCAGTTTTCTGATTGCCCCCAATGGCAATATTGTTTACCGTCAGGTCGGTGAAGTGCAGTTCGATCTGGTCAAACAACGCATTAAACAGATGAGCCCGCAACTTTAAACGTGACTTAATCGAAATCACCAAGGAAACCCCATGAGTAAATCACACGAACTTTTTCAGGCCGCGCAAAAACACATTCCAGGCGGCGTTAATTCACCCGTTCGCGCCTTCAAAGGTGTTGGTGGCGACCCGGTTTTCTTCAAAGCAGCCAAAGGCGCGTATCTTGTGGATGAAGACGACAAGAGCTATATCGACTATGTGGCTTCCTGGGGTCCGGCGATTCTCGGCCATGCGCATCCGCTGGTGATTAAAGCCGTTCAGGAAAAGGCGGAAAGCGGCTTGTCATTCGGCGCACC
>JACXUQ010000203.1 GCA_014763835.1 Thiotrichales bacterium | reverse complement strand
GGAAAGGGCAACTGGTTGTTATGCACATGCATCTGCCCGACTTCGGCACAGCGGTGCAGAGTCGGCACCGCCTTGCCCGGATTCATCAGGCCGGTATCGTCAAACACCGCTTTGATCGCATGAAAAATCTCCAACTCCGGCGTGGTGAACTGATGGCACATCGAATCGAGTTTTTCTACGCCCACACCGTGTTCGCCGGTAATGGTGCCGCCCACATCCAGACACAGCTTCAATATTTCGGCACCGAATTTCTCGGTCTCTTCCAGCTCGCCCGGTTTGTTCGCATCGTAAAGAATCAACGGATGCAGGTTACCGTCACCGGCGTGAAACACATTGGCGACTTTCAGGCCGTATTTCTGTGAGAGTTTTTCAATCTCTTCCAGCACATAGGCAAGCTTACGGCGCGGAATCGTGCCGTCCATACAATAATAGTCCGGCGAGTAGCGGCCGACCGCCGGGAAAGCGTTTTTGCGCCCCTGCCACAAAGAGATGCGCTGCGCCTCGTTTTGCGACACGGTAATGGAGGTGGCACCGCTTTTTTTGAGAATATCGGCAATGCGCTGGGTGTCGACCTTAACCTGATCGTAACTGCCATCCACCTCGCACAGCAACAGCGCTTCGGCTTCCAATGGATAACCGACTTTGGCATAGGCCTCGGCCGCCATAATCGAGAACTTGTCCATCATCTCCAGACCGGCCGGCAGAATGCCCTGCTCCAGCACGCTGGTCACCGCATCGGCACAGGCGCTGACCGAATCGAATCCCGCCATGACCAGCTGGGCGGTATCCGGTTTGGGAAGCAGTTTGACTTTGACTTCGACAATCACGCCGAGCAGGCCTTCGGAACCGTTCAACAGCGCGAGCAGATCCAGGCCGTCGTCTTTCTCGTCAAAGATCAGCGTTTCGCCGTCCATATTGATCACGGTAATGGAAAGCACATTGTGAACAGTCAGGCCGTATTTCAGGCAGTGCACGCCGCCGGAGTTTTCGGCCACATTACCGCCAATGGAACAGGCCACCTGCGACGAAGGATCGGGGGCATAATAGAGGCCATATTGCTCCACCGCCTGGCTGACCTGGATATTGCGCACACCCGGCTGCAATACCGCAATGCGCGCCAAGGGATCGATATGTAAAATTTGATTGAGTTTGGAAAGTCCAAGAACGATGCCGTTTTCAAGCGGCAAAGAACCGCCCGCCAGACCAGTGCCGGAACCGCGGGTAATAACAGGCACATGATGCGCCTTACAAATACGCAACGCCGCCTTGACCTCGTCGACGTTCGCCGGCAACACCACTGCCAACGGCTTTTGACGATAGGCGGAAAGCCCGTCGCACTCGTAGGGAGAGCACTGTTCGGCGTCAACAATGACGCTGCCTTGAGACAGTCTTTGCTTCAATTCTTGTATAACACTCATGCTGTGATTATAATTGATTTAAATCAAGTTTCATTATATTTTTTTATAACCCTACTGTTTAAGTAGGAATTAACCTCCTTAACCCCGAAAACAAGGAAATCAAGACCATGCAATCGTTCAATCCACCTATTCGCACCCTGATGGGCCCAGGCCCCTCAGACGTTCACCCGCGCATCCTTTCAGCCATGGCGCGCCCCACCATCGGCCACCTGGATCCGGCCTTTGTCGGCATGATGGATGAAGTCAAAAGCCTGTTGCAATACGCTTTCCAAACGCAAAACCAAATGACCATGCCGGTTTCCGCACCGGGTTCTGCCGGTATGGAAACCTGTTTTGCCAACCTGGTTGAGCCGGGCGACAAAGTCATCGTCTGTATCAACGGTGTATTCGGTATGCGCATGAAAGAAAACGTTGAGCGTACCGGCGGCGTTTGCGTGGAAGTTAACGATGCATGGGGCACAGCCGTGTCTCCGGAAAAGGTCGAAGCCGCTCTGCAAGCCAACCCCGACGCTAAAATCGTCGCTTTTGTACATGCCGAAACCTCAACCGGTGCCTGCTCTGACGTTAAAGCGATCTGCGACATCGCCCACAAACACAACTGTTTGACGATTGTGGATGCCGTCACCTCGTTGGGTGGTGTGGAATTGCGCGTGGACGACTGGGGGGTGGATGCGATCTACTCCGGTACGCAAAAGTGTCTTTCCTGTACACCTGGCCTATCGCCAGTGAGCTTCAACGAGCGTGCTTTGGAGAAAGTGCGCAACCGTAAAACTAAAGTGCAGAGCTGGTTCCTGGACCTGAATCTGGTTATGGGTTACTGGGGTCAGGGCGTTAAGCGCGCCTACCACCACACTGCGCCAATCAACGCCTTGTATGCATTGCACGAATCTTTGGTGATGCTGAAAGAAGAAGGCTTGGAAAACTCCTGGGCGCGCCATGCCGCCATGCACGAGAAACTGAAAGCCGGCTTGGAAGAGATGGGCATCAAATTTGTAGTGGATGAAGCGGTTCGCCTGCCGCAATTGAACTCGGTCTGGATTCCTGAAGGTGTTGATGATGCGGCAGTTCGCTCGGAACTGTTGAACACCTACAATCTGGAAATCGGTGCCGGTCTGGGCGATTTCGCCGGTAAAGTCTGGCGTATCGGCCTGATGGGCTTCTCGGCAAAAGAGTCGAACGTCCTATTCTGCCTGTCAGCGCTACGCAAAGTACTGGGGAAATAAGGTACGAATACCCGGCCTGTTGAGTTTTGAACAGGCCGGGTAAGCCGCAAAAAGACAATAAAAAAGCCGCTAATAAATCCTTTTATTAGCGGCTTTTTCTATTTAGCGCTCAACCCAGAATAACGCTTAATGGCCGTTTTTCAAGGTACCGTAAATCACCAGATTATGGCCCGACAGCTCGTAACCATGCTCTTTGGCGATTTCACTGATGCGCGCTTCAATCACCGGATCAACAAACTCTTTGACCTTGCCGCTTTTCAAGCACACCAGATGGTCGTGGTTATCACCGGTGTCCAACTCAAAAATGGAAATGTTATTCTCGAAGTTTAAACGGCGCACAATGCCGGCCTGTTCAAACTGGGTCAACACACGGTAAACCGTAGCCAATCCCACCTCTTCGCCCTGCTCCAGCAGGATCTTGTAAACGTCTTCAGCTGTGAGGTGGTGATCTTCACCCGCCCCTTCCAAAATCTCCAGGATTTTCAGTCGTGGCAAGGTCACTTTCAGGCCAACTTTTTTTAGCTCAGCTCCGCTCATTTAAACCTCGATTCTTCATACTTGATTATTGTATTATTCGTATTCAAACGCATTACACACGCCTAATAGCGTGTATAATAAACCATTTTAGAGCCAACTAGAATATTAATGAAAATGATTTCAATCCTAAGTACCACCCGCTCTGCATTCC
>JACXUQ010000202.1 GCA_014763835.1 Thiotrichales bacterium | reverse complement strand
CAATATGATAATTCAAAAGCCGCGCTTTGGGGTGTTTTTAAACGCCGCCGTGAAAGCCGGGCCTTAAAATGGGAATAGAGATTGTGGCCACGATTGAAGAATTAAAGCAAGACCTGCATATTGAAGCCAACTTACTCGGCAAAGAACTGAAGTTCGCGACCACCTGGGGGATTTTCAGTCCGCGCGAGATCGATTCGGGTACCGATCTGCTGTTGAAGTATCTGGATATTAAAGAAGACGAAGTCGCGCTGGATGTGGGTTGCGGCTACGGTCCGATTGGTCTGGCGATCGCCGCCAATGCGCCCAAAGGGCAGGTGCATATGGTCGACAAGGATTTCGTGGCGGTGGATTATGCCAACAAAAATGCCAAGTTGAACGGATTGGGCAATGCGCAGGCGTATCTGTCCAACGGCTTGAGCAACGTGCCTAAAGACATTCAGTTCACCACGGTGGTATCGAATATTCCGGCCAAAGTGGGCAAGGAGATGTTGAGCATCCTGCTGCATGATATGCATGCGCAGATGGTTCCCGGTGGGCAACTGGTGGTCGTAACCATCAACGGGCTGCGCGACTATATGAAGCGCAATTTCAAAGAGGTTTTCGGCAACTACGAGAAGGTCAAGCAGGGCAAGGACTACACCATTTCGCGTTGTGTAAAAGAATAAGCGGATTTAATCCATCGGCAAGTTTTGTCGAATTGTATTGGTTGTCGGGCTTGACTAGAATGTCCGGATAACTGTTTGTTAAGTCATAGGATTTTGACGATTGTCTGCCCGGCGAACGAGTCGCCGATAGATGGGAAGAGAGGAGGTTATATGAAACAGTTTTGGATCTTATTTTTAGGGGTGGTACTAAGCTGGAGCGCTATGATGAGCGTGGCTGAGGCCAAACGTTTGGGCGGAGGAAGCAGTATCGGTTATTCCAAAAGTGTGCCCTCCAAATCTTACAGCTCTACTCAGAAAACGGATGCGGTTAAGTCGCAACCTGCTACCACCAGTGCCGCTGGTTCCAGTGCTTCAGCCGGCGCGTCTAAATGGTTGGGGCCTTTGGCGGGTATCGCTGCCGGCGGGTTGATCGCGGCTATGCTGTTTGGCGAAGGGTTTGAGGGATTGCAGCTTATGGATTTGCTGATTTTTGCGTTGATCGCTTTTATGCTCTACAAGCTGTTTGTTGCGCGCCGTCGTAGTGCTTATGGTGAGCTTGCTGTGCGGCGCACACAAGGTTACGTGGAGCCTAATCCCCAGAAAAAAACGCCAATTTTACAGCGCGAGTCTGCGCCGCAGCCGGCTGCCTATGATCCGCAAGCCGGTTCAATCATCGGTTCTGCGCTAGGTGAGGCACCTTCTGCCGAAGCCGTCAAGGTGCATGACATCCCTGCGTGGTTTGATGCCGAACAGTTTGTGGCGGGCGCGAAGCAGCACTTCGTCACGTTGCAGAAAGCGTGGGACGATCTGGATGTCGCGGAAATCGAATCCTATTGCACGCCGGAACTGTTTGCGGCCATTAAGGAGCAGATGCAAGGGCGGGTGCCGGGCGATAATGTCACGGTGGTGGATTCGCTCTATGCCGAGATTGCCGATATGGCCATAGATGGCGATTATTTCGTCGTAAGCCTGCGTTTCAGCGGATTTATTCAGGAGGCCGCGGACGAAGGTGCGCACTCCTTCACCGAAATCTGGCATATCCGCCGCGATGCGGCAGACCAGGGCAACTGGCTGGTGGCGGGGATTCAACAGATTCAGTAACAGAGGGTAAACATTTAGCCAACTCAATACGAAGGAGAGGTAAATGGCGTTGAAACTGCATACGAAGTCGGCACGGGCATTAATCACGGTCTGTGTATTGAGTGTTTTGGCTCTTGGCGGCTGCTCCAAGGAACCGGTGGAGTTGGAGTCGGCAAAGGTGTTGACCAATATGGATAAAGGCTCCGGTAATTTCGACCGCGTGTTGCAAATCTGTTTTAAAAAGCCGATCACTTCCGAGTATTATCACACCGTGGTCATTCTGACTAAGGAGTCGGTGAAGGTTTCCGGCGAAGGGGTTTTGCGTCCTTTGGCATCCGATCCCGACAACAAATGCCAGTTGAAGAATATTTACTCGTATATTCATAAGGATTCGCCGATTGGTGCCCGTCAGCTGATTGAGGACTATGTGAAACCGGGGAATATCAGTCAGGTATTGATTAAGGTCTATGCCGACAAGCCGGAAGGTAAAGAGCGCCCGATCAGCGAGAAGGTGTTTACTGATCTTTAGGCTTTTTCACGTCACGATTTAATTTCAACAGGCCTGGTATCGCGCAGCGGTCTCAGGCCTTTTTATTGGATATGAATAAACATGCAGCATAGCGAGCAAACGCCAGCAGTCGTATACGATTTTCCGCAACCGTTGATGGAGGCCTTGGCCTACGCCAATGGCCGGCCGAGCTGTTCCGGCTTGTATAAGGTCAAGGCCGAGGATTTTGTGGTCGAAGAGCAGATCGCTTTTACGTTGAGCGGCGAAGGCGAGCATCTTTGGTGCTGGGTGGAAAAGCGCGGTGAAAATACCGACTGGGTGGCACAGCAGTTGGCCAGATGGGCCGGTGTTTCGCCGGCCAATATCGGGGTGGCTGGGCAAAAAGACCGTCATGCAGTGACGCGCCAGTGGTTCAGTATCTGGTTGCCGGGGCAGGCCGATCCGGAGCCTTCCAGTCTTGCCTTGGATAATGTCCGCATTCTGCGCATGCTGCGCCATAGCCGTAAGTTGCAAACCGGCGGCTTGAGCGGCAACCGCTTTGAGATTGTGCTGCGCGACTTGGAAGGCGGGTGCGAACTGTTGCATCAGCGGCTTGAAACGGTCGCCAAAGAGGGAGTACCCAACTATTTCGGTGACCAGCGTTTTGGTTTTAAGGGTGCTAATTTGAGTAAAGCGACCGCGTTTTTACAGGGTCGGTTGCCCCGTGTTAAACGTAATCAGAAGAGCCTCTATATTTCCGCCGCGCGCTCCTGGTTGTTTAATCTGGTGTTGAGCGAACGCATCCGTCGCGGTGGCTGGAACGCTTTCCTGGCAGGGGATGTCTTGCAGTTGGAGGGGTCTAGTCGCTGGTTTGAGGATGACGGTTCAAGCGGTTTGGCGGAGCGCGTTGCCTCGGGTGATCTGCATCCGACCGGTCCTTTGTACGGGCGCGGCGCCTGGCCTGTTGAGCATATGGTGCGCGACTTGGAGCAAACGGTTGTGGCAGCCTTTCCCGCCTGGTTGGAGGGGTTGGACAAACAGGGTTTGAAACACGACCGTCGCGCTTTGCGGGTGATGCCGCAGCAATTTGAGTGGCAATGGTTGCAGCAGCCTAACGACAAAACGGCATTGCAGCTGCGGTTCA
>JACXUQ010000201.1 GCA_014763835.1 Thiotrichales bacterium | reverse complement strand
GCAGCTAATAGCTGGCTATTAGCAAGTTTTTCAACAAAAATCAGACGGTTTTTAACCATTTTTATTCGTGCAACCATCTCGTGCAAAGCTCTCCCTTAATTAATCCTTTAAAACCGGCCCTAAAATCCAGTAAAATGACAGCCTTATGAAAAATATCGCGTCAATCGGTCGCAAATCGTCACAAAACGGTCAAAAAACCGGCTGAACAAGAAAAAAACGTTGCCTATTATAGCTCACCTTTTTTCGAGAGAAACACTACATGGTACCCCTAGCTGATCGCGTCAATCGAGTAAAACCTTCCCTGACTCTTGTTATCACCGCCAAAGCCGCCGAACTGAAACGCGCCGGCAAAGACATTATCAGCCTGGGCGCGGGAGAACCCGATTTTGACACGCCGGACCACATCAAAGCGGCCGGCATCAAAGCGATTCAATCCGGCCAGACACGCTACACCGCCGTGGACGGCACGCCGGAACTGAAAGAGGCGATTATCGCCAAATTCAAACGCGATAACAAAATTGATTACGCGGCTAACCAGATTCTGGTCTCTTCGGGCGGCAAGCAGAGCTTCTTCAATCTTTGCCAGGCCATTCTGAACGACGGCGATGAAGTGATTATTCCGGCACCTTACTGGGTTTCCTACCCGGATATGGCGTTGTTGGCCGGCGGTGAACCGGTGATTATCGAAGCAGGCATTGCACAAGGTTTTAAAATCACGCCGGAACAATTGGCAGCGGCGATCACGCCTAAAACCAAACTGGTTGTCATCAACAGCCCGTCCAACCCGACCGGTGCGGTGTATACGGCCGACGAACTGAAAGCGTTGGGCGAGGTATTGAAACAGCATCCGCAGATCGTCATTGCGTCGGATGACATGTACGAGCACATTCTGCTGACCGACACCCCGTTCACCAATATTCTGGAAGTATGCCCTGAACTGTATGACCGCACCGTGGTGCTGAACGGCGTTTCCAAAGCCTACTCCATGACCGGTTGGCGTATCGGCTACGCCGGCGGCCCAGTGGAAGTGATTGCCGGCATGCGCAAGGTTCAGTCGCAAAGCACCTCCAACCCCTGCTCGATTTCGCAGGTCGCCTCGGTCGAAGCCTTGAACGGCTCGCAAGAGTGCATTCAAACCATGCTGGTGGAGTTCAAAAAACGCCATGAATTCGTGGTGGAACGCGTCAATCAGATTCCCGGTTTCAAATGCATCCGTGCCGCCGGCGCTTTCTATGCATTTATGGATATTTCCGAAGCCATGCAGATGAAAGGCTTTGCCAGCGATACCGATTTCGCCACCGCGCTACTGGAAGAGAAACTGGTCGCCGCCGTACCGGGCTCCGGTTTCGGTGCCGACAAACACCTGCGCATCTCCTTTGCCACCAGCATGGAAAACCTGGTGAATGCATTGGACCGCATCGACGCCTTTATGAAAGGCTAAAACGCCCTCTAAAAAACACAACAGGCCGGGTATGGCATTGATTTACCGACCCGGCCTGCTCAAAATTAAAAAGCCTTGCTGAATCAACGTGACAGCAAGGCTTTTTTATTGCTAGCGACTTTTGTCCGATCTTATTCGCCAATAAACGGGAAACCGCGGCAAACCGTTTTTAGTCAGCCCCATGTACTGGAAAGTCACCACAGACCCTTTTAGCGGCGGTTCCAGACGTTCTTGATCACTCAAACCACTGCCAATCTTTAAAATCCTTTGCGAGCCGCTGAGTTCCGGAAACTGCCCTGCAACGATTTCACACACCAAAGCACCCACCTGCCCCTGATACTTACCTTCCCCCTCGGTATAGCCCTGCACCATGCATTCGGCGTCCTGTTTTTCTTTAACCTTGAGTCCTCTGGCCGAGCGCCCGGCATAATAGAGGGTGTTTGGATCGCGCAATACCAGCCCTTCGCCGCCCGCAGCGACCACCTCTTTTAAGCGGCTCGTCACCTCCTCGCGTCCGTTCACAGTTGTTTGCTCAATAACATGCAGATAAGGCGCCGGAAAAACCTGCAAATAAAGCTTCAATACATCCAAACGTTGCAGCAGGCCACCGGCCTGATTCGGCACTTCAAAAATCTGATAAGTCAGCTGCTGCCAGCCATTGTGCGGCTGTTGCTGATTGACGATCGACACGGTTTGCTCAAACTGTCCGCGTCCGAGCCATAATTCGCCGTCCAATTCAAACGGCGGAAAGTTCTCGGTAAACCAATCCGGCACCGCAAAACGCTTTCCCTGACGGCTAAACAGATGTTTTCCGTCCCAATAGGCGCGCACCCCATCCAGCTTCTCACTCAGCAACCAGCCCTGAATCTCTTCTTGGCCTGCATAGCTATCCAGCAAGAGCAGCGATGGCTCAATCGGCCTGGTTGATTCAAAAGCCCATGCCGACGAAACAACGCATAGCCATAAATAAAAAAGGCCTGTGAAATTCAACAGGCCACCTTTCGCTAAATTCAACATTTAGATCGTTTCCAATTCAGGTTTTGTCTTGATCAAACCGTAAATCGGCTTTGATTTTCTCCAAAGTCTTTTCGCCAATGCCTTTCACCTTCAGCAAATCCTCCGGCTTGGTGCAGGTATTGACTTTACAGTATTGCGAAATCGCCTCCGCCTTGGCCGGACCGATACCGCTTAATGCTGCGGAAATCTCTTGCGAGGTGGCGGTATTGACATTCACTGGCGCCGCCATCGCGACCCCACTCAGAGCCCAAAAGCCCAAAGCCAACTTGATTGTTTTACTTAACATAGCGTTCTCTCCATATGAATAAAACATCCACTATCAATAAGATAGCCGTTCCATCATAACAAAAAAAACCTCTACCGCACAAACAAAATAAGCTGTATTACGTAACTTAAGCCTTGGCACTTCGCCCGGCACGCTTAATACCGTGCATTTTGGCCAGTTCACGCAAATAAGCGGCTAACGCGGTGGTCACATTCTGACCGTCTTTTTTCTTGAATTTGACCTTCTCGATCTCTTCCAGATACTGCGCGACCTTTTGAACAGAATAGCCCTGTTCCAACAGCACTTTCAGCTCGTCTTTATAGGCTTCAAACTGATTAGTACGGCCACGGCGCGCGCCCTTTTCGGGGTTGGCTTTAATCCAATCCTGCAATGCTTTTTTCATCCTTAACTCACTTAAACTTTTTAGAACAACTTAAATAAAAATAACATTTTAATTTGATACTAATTCAATATAAATTGCAAATATTAAGCGCGCTGAATTCTATATAAAAAGGCAATCAGTCAAATTAAAAACCACCCACCCTAAATCGAACACCAACTGGATTAAAGCGGCTTAAGCGATTTACTCTACGGTGACCGATTTTGCTAAATTTCTCGGCTGATCCACATCCGTGCCTTTAATCAACGCCACGTGGTAGCTCAACAGTTGCAGCGGAATGTTAAAGGTGATCGGCGCGGTAATCCGCCCTACATT
>JACXUQ010000200.1 GCA_014763835.1 Thiotrichales bacterium | reverse complement strand
GCTACATTATTCACATGGGTATTTCTGCTCAGTGTTCTGTATCCATAAATCATCCGATAGCGTTATAATACGCGCCTGATTTAATATGCATTTAGGAAGAAATATGACACCTGCGCAAGCTGCAATTGCTCAAATGATCATCGATGCCGTGAATCTTGAAGACGTGACAGTGGATGATATTGACCCTCAGGCTGCAATTTTTAACGATGGGTTAGGATTGGATTCGATTGATGCCTTGGAAATCTCGCTAGCCCTGAATAAGCAGTATGGTATCAAGATCAAATCCGGCGACCAAAACGTATCTGAGATTTTTTCCTCTGTCGCGGCCTTAACCGATTTTGTTGAAGCCCATAAACCCGATTGAGACGGTTTTGTGTGTTGTCACGTCTTTCGCACCATACATTAAGGGATGCCTGGTTATTAACTGACGGTACAGATGGTTATTCCACAAGTGCGATTATTAGTGCTGCTTGGCATCTTGCACAGCACCTGCCCGCCAAACCCCATGTAGTTAATCTGTTCAGTGATCGGCATGCCTTTTTGGTAGTGCTCTTGGCCGTTGCGATGCGCAGCGGTACACTCCTGTTACCATCTAGCACGACATCCCGTGCCTTGGATGACATTCAGGCCTTTTTTCCCGATAGATTGTTGTGGTTGGCCAGCGACTGTTCAATTCTCAACAGGCCGGGTGCTGAGTGGATCAGTTCGGAGGATATTCGTGATTCCCTCGCCGAGGAACCTTCGGCCTCCTTAGAGCAAATGCTTGCTGCATTCGATTTTAATAGTGACGTGGTGATGTTTACCTCCGGTTCGACAGGCTTGCCTAAACCGGTGCGTAAAACCTGGCGTGAACTGGCCGTGATGGGTGAGAACGCCATTGCACGTTTTGGCTGGGCTGATGTTAAACCCTATGTGGTTGCGACGGTTCCGCAACAACATATGTTCGGCTTTGAAACCACCATGCTATGGCCATTATTGAGTGGCGCACAAGTATATAGCGGCCGTCCATTATTTCCGGAAGACATTCAGGCTGCGATTAATGGCGTTGATGGTCGCGAAGTTTGGCTGATTTCCACGCCGTTGCATTTACGCAAGTTATTGGACTATGGTGTTGAGTTCACTGTGCCTCGTCTCAATATCCTTTCTGCGACCGCGCCGCTTTCTGCAGAATTGGCACGTGATCTATCCACGCACTTTAATGCACGTGTCTTTGAGGTGTATGGCAGTACGGAAACCGCCTCGCTCGCCTCGCGCGAGCTGTTGAGAAATCCGCTTTGGCGATTGTACGATGGGTATCGCCTTAGTCAGCAGGCTGACTCCACTAATCTGCATATTGAGGCTCTCGAGCAAACACATACCCTGCATGATCGCTTAAGATTGGTCGATGGTGAACACTTTGAGCTTATGGGTCGGCAGAGTGATCTGGTTAAAGTCGCCGGCAAACGAGCCTCTCTGGCGGATCTTAACCGGGCGTTACTCGGGATAGACGGGGTCGAGGATGCCACCTTTTGGTATGATGAAGGAAGCGACCGGATGCAGGCACTGGTAGTTTCCGCTACGTTGGACGCAGCACGCATAAGATCCGCGTTAACACCATGGATGGATCCGGTTTTTTTACCCCGGCGGATTCATTTCGTCGATTCCTTGCCGCGCAATACTGTCGGTAAGTTACCGCAGGCGGCACTGGCAGAATTGGTGGCGAGCTTGCAGGAAAAATAAGCATGTTAACGACCCCCGAAAATTTGCAAGAGATACAATGCATTCCAGAGAATCATCCGTCATTAGCCGGACATTTTCCGGGGCATCCGATTGTGCCAGGGGTGGTATTGCTGCAGCGTGTAGAGCATCTGATTACCCAGCATTACCCCGGTTTTAGCGTGGCAGCAGTCAATCAGGCCAAATTTACGGCATCGATCCAACCGCAACAAAAGTGGTTGGTTGATGTGGGCTTTAAGAGCAAATCGCCGCAAATCGTGACCGCCGATTTTAAAATATGGCTGCATCCGGCCACGCCACAGCAAACCCTTGCCGCCACGGGTCAGTTTAGGTTGCTGGAAAATGCCTTACTCTGAACGCAGTTGGACAAAACAAAAAGAGCGCAGCTCTAAATTCTGGCTGCGTCTGATACGCGGCATTGCCCTTAAGCTGCCGCGTTTTGCCGTTCTTCCGTTGCTGTATCCGATCACGTTGTTTTTTGTGTTGATCTCCAAATCGCAAGTCGCGGCATCCCGCCATTATCTTGGTCAGGTCTTTGACCGGCCTGTTGGGTTTACGGATGTTTTTCGCCATTTTTTGTGGTTTGCGACGACGATTCTCGATCGGGTCTATTTTCTGACAGGGCGTACGCATACGTTTGCCCTGCAGTTTGATAATCCCCCAAACTGGGCGGAAAGTATCAACCGGCAGCCGCCCCAGCTCTTTCTGGGCGCGCATTTCGGCAGTTTCGACGCGATACGCGCCCTCTCGGCACAACGCCTCAGCCTGAAAATTAAAATCGTGCTTAAAGTGGATCAGAACCAGAATCTCGTCAAACTGTTGAACGACCTCAACCCGGCATTGGCCGAAAACATTATCGCCTCGGAGGGCATGGGCACCGTTTTTGCCATGCATGAGGCCTTGCAGCAAGGCCAGTCTGTCGCCATGTTGAAAGACCGGGCGGTGGGGGACGAAGCCACCGTGTCCGTCCGTTTTTTTGACGATACCATTGCCGTTCCGGTGTCGGGGTTCAAGCTGGCCAAACGCTTTAAACTGCCGGTAAATGTCTTTTTCGGCCGTTTTGACGGCGGCAATCGCTATACCATTATCAACCGTCAGCTCGACTATACGGTGGATACGCCCATTGAAGAGATGGCACAGGCCTATATGGATATGGTGGCTGAGCAGTGCCGTGTGTCGCCCTATAACTGGTTCAACTTCTTTCAGTATTGGCAGCAGTCGGGAGAGGCTGAATGAAACGGACGCTTCTTGCCATGTTGCTGTGGTGCGTTCAATCCGCTGCGCACGCCCAAATCAGTCTGAACGAACTCTACCAGGCCTGGCCTAAACCCATGGCCGAGCAAGGCTTTGAGGAAGTGCGTTTCGACGCCTTATTAGAGTTGACGAGCCGCTATGCAGGCCTGTTCAGATTTGTTTCGCCGCAGCACTTTGAAATGGTTTATACCGCACCCATCAGCGATCAACTCGCGTTGCGCGACGGGCAGTTGCAGGTTGACCTGCTGGGACGCAAATTACAGATCGCGCTAGCCCAGCTGCCCGACGTGGCGCAGTTTATCGAGCCTTTGCAGTGGTTGATGCAGGGGCAGCCGCAGAAATTGCAACAGCAGTATGCCAGCGAACTGTTTTGGCAATATAACACGCATTGGCAGCTGCGCCTCAAACCCAAAGCGCAGTCACCATTGAATGCCAGCCAGATCGTGGTCAGCGGGGTTTATAAATCTCAACAGGCCG